>CAZWGW010000032.1:0-4723 GCA_964633565.1 uncultured Planctomycetaceae bacterium | reverse complement strand
CACTTCGGTCGTCTTGAGGACGATCCAGTCGACGAGCGCGCCGGTGAGCAGTTGCGGCGCCGTGGGGAGTTGCATGTCAGGCAGTTTCGGGAGCTTCTCGTCCGGCGGGGGCGTTGCGGGCTCCGTCGTCGGGGCGGGCTGCTCCTGGGCGCCCGCCGACGGGACGAATAACGCCGGGCCGATCAACGATGCGAGCAGAATTAACAGGCCGCGCCCCATCGCACCGCGCACGCCCCCGGCGACGAGTTCGGGACGTCTTCGCACCGCCGCTGTTGTCTCGATCGTGCTCATCATCGATCCCTGAATCGCGCCGGGAGAATCTGCTCCCGTCCGCCCCGGGCTTACTGGGACTGCGTCAGTTGCGTGATCTTGACCAGACTGCCGTCCAGCGTGGTCGCGTAAACCTCGGATCCGACCCGGATCGGTCCACTGGTCAGTGCCGCCTCGACATGGAGTCGGGATTTCGTCTGGCCGGTGGCCAGGTCGACGGCCGATGCCGTCCCGTCGACCTGCGTCAGCAGGACCCGGTCCCCGGAAATCAGCGGCCGTCCGGCGAGGGCCACGCCCCCCAGGTCCAGCGGTTGCGGCCAGCGCGACTTGAGGCCGTCCTGCGGATCGAGGCACTCGCACTGCGTCCCGCCGGTTTCCGCAAACAGGCTCCCGCCGACGAGCCACACGTCGCTGGTTGCGGGACCCGGCAGTGTCCGCTCGGCGCGGGCGTCGAGGTTGCCGGCATCAAAAATTCGGACACGACCCGACGCGTCGGCAAGCGCCAGCAGACCATCCTGCAGGTCGCCGTCCACGTCGACCGCGGCCCCCAGATCGACCCGGGTGACCTCGGCGAGATGCGCCCGGGGGCTGGTCTGCAGCCGGACCTGCAGCGCTTGTCCCTGTTCAGTGACGGCGATCACACTGGTTTCGTCGACAGGGAGCAACTGCCGCCAGACGACCGCTTCCGCCTGGTCGCTGGGGAGCGCCAGTTCCTGGACCGGCGGCTGACCGGCCGTGGATGAGACCTGAAGCTTGCCGGCGATGGGGAAGATCAGTCTCGACCCCAGCGGGGCGGGGGCGGCCTGAAGCGGCGCGCTCGCGTTGAAGGTGCGGTCGCGCTGTCCATTCTTGTTGATCACCCAGACCTTCGGCTCCGGATCACCGGCGGCGACGGCCACCTGCCCGTCCGCGAGCGGCGTGGCCAGCAGCGGCTGGCCCAGGTCCTCATGGAGCGGCAGCGGGTCCACTTTCACACTTCCCTCGACGAAGAACCCGCCGGACTGCAACTGCGCCTCCGTGATGCGGATCGGGTGCCCCGCCTCAGTCAGGCAGATCAAGGTCAGCGCGGGGGACTCGCTCACGCTCCAGGAGATGATCCGGGCCCCCAGCACCGCCTGCCACGCACTCGTCATTTCATCGCGGTTCGTCTGCGTAAACGTGACGGCGTCGGCGTAGGCGCGCCGCCGCCCGTTGAACATCATCCCTCCCAGGTATTGCAGCGGTTGCGACGACAGCCCGACGGCGATCATCTGCTGGTCGGCTTCGATCGAGTTGGTCGTCAATTGCAGCTTCCGCAGCGCGCTGCTGGCCATCCAGAGCTGGCGGTCGGGACCCGTGGCAAGGTAAATGGGGCTCTCCCGCTTGCCTTCCACCTGGTACACCGGTCCCTTGAGCAAAGGCGGCTGACCGGGGTCGTCGGAAACCGTGAACGCGCTGACCCGCTCGGGGACCGACGGGATGAACAGGTCGCGTCCGCGGATCACGGGCGTGTCGAGCACCAGGCCGGCGACATCGTCGGCGGCGACTTCCGCCAGATGCAGCGGATCGGCGGCCGATAGCAGACGCAGGCGGCTGCGGTCGACGTCGCCGTTCTCGATCATCAGCACATAGGGGCCCATCGCGAGGAGCGGGGCTTCGACGGACCGCGGCTTCTGGGACAGGAACGACGCCCCGGCGCACGCCAGCGGACGCTTGGTCAGTGTATAGACGACCTCCTGGTCCCCGGCGACGACCAGATGCTGCCCGTCCGCGAGCGCCACCGGTCCCGTGATCGCCTGCGAGAAGGTCAGGCGCGTCGAGACCGCGCCGGAGGTCAGGTCGACCTTGTAGAGGCTGCCGCCGAGCGTGGGGAGATAGATCTGCCCTTCATCGATCAGCGGCTGACCGAACGCGGCCTCGCCGATCGGCTGCCGCCAGATCAGCGCTCCCGTATTCTGGTGCACCCGCAGCAGTTCCTGGTGCACGGTGTCGAACAGGATGACGCTCGGTATCGACGGCTCCCGCACCGGAAAGAACGGCGTATTGAGGCCGATGACGCGGCGCCAGACCGGGTCGCTCGTGACCGTATCGATCCCGTAACAGCAGTCTTTCGACAGCCCGCAGACGGCCTGGCCGAGCGAAACTTCATCGGTGCGCGACCGCTTGTGAAAGACGATCGACAGCGGCAGTGGGACCTCGGACGGGCGCTCTTCCGTCACGGCGGGACGGTCGAGTTGCTCGGCCTTGACGAGGGAGCGTTCGAGCTGCAGGGTCTCTTCCAGTTTGCCCGCCAGCTTTGTCGCCTTGTTGCGGTCTTCCGCAAAGTCCGGATAGCGCACCAGCAGGTCGCGCCGCAACTGGAGGGCCTGCATCGGCTGCCGGGCCTTGATCGCCTCATCGATCTTCGCCACGCCCCCGAGGAACGTCTCGTTGCGCAGGATCGCGGCTTCGGACTGGCGCTGCGCTTTGGTCACGTCGCCGTCTGACTCGGCGGCCGCACCCTCCTTGGGCTGGTAGGTCGTATAAATCGTGTTGGCCTGTTTGGAGACTTCCAGCAGATCCCGGTCGAACGTCTTGCCCGCGGACTCGGCGGCACCAAGGGCAATCTTCCCGGCGCGGCGGCGCACTTCTTCCTGCAGTTCGGCGAAGTTCTCATCGTCGCGGTGCGCGCCCAGGAATTCGCGCAGGGCCTCCAGTCCCGGGCCCCAGTTGGGGACCGCGCTGTCGATCTGCTGGTCGATCCGCGCCAGGTTCCGTTGTACTTTCGCCTGCTGCGCGAGCGGGTCTTTCGGATGCAATGCGATGAACGTGTCGAAGGCGATGATCGCCTGCGCATACTTCTGTTCGGTGATATACTGTGCCGCAGCGTCGTATTCCTGCTGCGTGGTCTGCCGGCTGGCGATGAAATAGAACGTCACCGCCAGCAGCGCCAGCACGGCGACGGCCCCCAGCAGCGTCAGGACCAGCGGCGAGCGGATCGTGTCCTCCTGCCCCGGGCGGTGCGTCGGGTGGTGCATCGCCTTGCGCAGTCGATCCTTCAGCGACTCGGCCTCTTCCGCCGTCTCCTCCGCGGCCTCCGTTTCGCCCCCCTTGTCGGCCGGCGTCTGTTGCTGCTCTTCTTCCTCCTTCGCTTCACGCTCAGGCATCGCGCGTCGCGTCGGCACGTCCACCCGGCTCTCGGCCGCCAGCGCCGTCATCCAGTCTCCATCTCCCGCCGCCGACTCCACTTCCTCGAGTTCCTCTTCGTCACTCAGCACGTCGTCCAGATACGCCTCTTCGATCGTCTCGTCCGTCGGGCGTGGCGAGGGGCTGCGCGCGGACTTGGCCGCCACGACGGGCGCTTTCTCCCGCGACGGCTCGCGGCCCTTCTCGCGTGGCTTGTCCGCCGGCTTTGACTTTGACCGGGCCGGCTCTGGTTCCGTCAGAAACGTCGGCAACTCGCCGGTCACCGGCTTCAATGCGACTTCTCCGGCCTTCCCCGCACCGGCCGCACCGGCCTCGTCCCCCGAGCGGAACGTGATATCCACCGACCCGATCCGCAGCACGTCGCCCGATTTCAGTATCGCTCGCTGCACTAGGTTGCCATTCACGTCGAGCGGCGCCACGCCGGCCGCCACGGCCTCGAAGCCGTTCTTGTTCCAACTGACCCGGCAGTGCATCAGTTCGACGTCCGGTTCGTCGATGCACAGGTCGTTGGTGGCATGGTTGCCGATCGAGAGCGGCTGCTGCTTGGACAGCTCGCGGCGCTCGACGTCTCCCGTCAGAAAGGCGAATTCCAGATAGGCCATGCTAATCCTCTGCCTGCCGCGACACGCGCCGGATATGCTGCATATTGGCGTCAATCCCCGCGTCCGTCACCTGCACGACGGTGCCGTGCGCGGCGTTATAGTCGGCTTCGATCAGCATTTCGGTGCGGGGCGGCTGTTCGGCCGCCTTCGACGCCAGCACGTCCGCCAGCATGCCGATGCTGGCGACCAGCTCGCCGTCGACCTTGATCCGGTTCTCGGCGTCGATCTCGACGATGATGGAATCCGCCTCGACGTCCTGGATGGTGACGGCCTGCGCCGCCCCTTCGTCTTCCGGCTCCGGGGACTCCGTCTGCATCGATTTCTGCACGCTGAACGAACAGGTGAGCATGAAGAAGATCAGGAGCTGAAACACGACGTCGACCATCGGCGTCATATCGAGCCCCCCCACCTCCGTGGGGTGCCGCCGGAAGCGAATGCCCCCTTCTTCTTCGTCTCCGCCCTCGGCCGTTTTGGCCGCCGCAGGGGGTTCGGCCCCCGGCCGGAGCGCCGACGAATCCGGCCCGGTCCCGGAGTCGGCCGCCGGCCCGCCGGCGGGAGGGGGCCCGCCTACGGGTTGCAGTGCGCTCAGGTCCGGCACGCGGACTTCGATTTCGCAGGCCGGGCACGTGACGTTCTGCCCCGCCTTCCGGCGCGTGACGCTCAACGTTTGCCGGCAGCTCGGACAG
>CAZWGW010000031.1:0-19201 GCA_964633565.1 uncultured Planctomycetaceae bacterium | reverse complement strand
AACCGATTCTGGAACCGGTCGCTCGTCCGCACGATGTTGAGCACCGCTTCCTGTTCGAGTGAATCAAACGGCTGCTTCTTCTTCAGTTCGCGTTGCAGGAGTTTCGCCGTCATGCCTCGATTCCTCAATCACTTCGCAAACACTTTACACGTCAATAACACAAATGTCAATGATTTATTCGACAGATTTTCAACGCACGGAATTCAGCGCACGTCGTCGACGCTCCTCCCGCGCCATTTCGGATGACACAAGCTGTGATGCCACATGGGGATCTGCGTTCCGATGCGGGTCCAACCTTGATTGCTGGCGAATCGATTGGGGCTGCGGTAAAACCGCCGCTCCCGGTTCAGGTCGTCTTCCAGGATCACTACGACAACCACGGCCAGAAATACGCATGCAAATCCTGCTGACCAATGACGACGGCATCGACGCCGACGGACTCGAAGCACTCCGCCTGGCGGCTGCGGATTTCGGTTGCTGCACGATCGTCGCACCGCACCAGCCGCATTCAGGCTGCAGCCACCGGATCAGCGACAACGGTTCCATTCGGCTGGAGACACGCGCCGCACGGCGCTACGCGCTGCACGGGACGCCCGCCGATTGCGCCCGAATCGGACTGTCCCAGTTCGTTCCCGACTGCGAATGGGTGCTCTCGGGCATTAACGCCGGCGGCAACCTTGGCAGCGACGTGTTCATGTCGGGGACGGTGGCAGCCGTCCGCGAAGCCGCGCTCTGCGGACGCCGGGGAATCGCGTTCTCCCATTACCGTCGCGCGCGGGATGTCGCGTGGGACTGGAAGCGCTGTGCCGATTGGACGCGTCTTGTGTTCTCCCGGCTGCGTGAGATGCCGCTCCGATCAGGCGAGTTCTGGAACGTCAACTTTCCACACCTGGCGCCGGACGCGGAAGAACCCGAGATTGTGTATTGTCCGGTCGATGTCGCCCATTTTGAACTGACGTATGAGGCGGTCGAGGATGCCTTCGCCTATCGAGGAGACTATCACGCACGCCGGCGAACCCCCGGGCATGATGTCGACGCTTGCTTCAGCGGCCGAATTACCGTGTCGCGCATGACGGTGAGCAGCAACGCAGGCGCGGACTGAGGCGCCGGTGCAGAATTCCGCAGCGCAAAAAAGCGGCCCGTGAGATGCTCTCAGCAAGTGCGGGCCAACGCTTGCCGGGCTTCAACCACGGGCCAGTGATAAGGTATCGTCGCCCAATCCGGGATTCAACAGAATTTCCACAATTTCAGGAAAATGTGCGGAATCCCGCAATCGCCCGTCGCCCGATGGGACGACCACGGATGGCACGCCCGGTCACAAGTCGTTTTCCGGAAACCAGAAACGTTCAGTGGCGGCACAACGTGTACGTGCTGTCGGCAGCAATTATGATGCACCCACACCCGATCTGGCGTGACTGCTGATGCCCGGATTTCGTCTCACGTCCGACTTCAACGCAGCGGGCGATCAGCCGCAGGCGATCGCGGCTCTCGTCCGCGGCATCGAAGAAGGGAAGAAGAGCCAGGTTCTGCTCGGCGCGACCGGCACCGGCAAGACGTTCACGATGGCCAATATTATCGCCCGCGTGAACCGGCCCGCGCTCGTGCTCGCTCACAACAAGACGCTCGCCGCACAGCTCTACGGCGAGTTTCGCGAGTTCTTTCCCGACAACGCCGTCGCGTATTTCGTCAGCTATTACGACTACTACCAGCCCGAGGCGTACATCCCGCAGCGCGACATCTACATCGAGAAGGACGCGTCGATCAACGAAGAGATCGATCGCCTGCGGCTGCTGGCGACAAGCGCGCTCGTCAGCCGGCGGGATGTCGTCGTCGTCGCCAGTGTGTCGTGCATTTACGGTTTGGGCTCCCCCAGGGACTACCTGGAGATGATGGTCCCGCTGCACGTCGGCGGGCAGATCGACCGGGACGAACTGTTGATCAGGCTCGTCGACATCCAGTACGAGCGGAACGACATGGAACTGGCGCGGGGGCGGTTCCGCGTGCGGGGAGACGTGATCGAGGTCTGGCCGGCCTACGAAGAATTCGCCTACCGGATCGAACTGTGGGGGGACGAAGTCGAGAAACTGTCGATCGTCGAACCGGTGACCGGTGAGAGTTCGAAGCCGCAAACCGACATCTACATTTACCCCGCCAAGCATTTCGTCCTGCCGCAGAGCCGCATCGATGACGCGATGGACGAGATCGAGGAGGAATTGAACGCGCAGCTCGCGAAGTTCAAGCAGGAGGGGAAGCTGCTGGAAGCGCAACGCCTGGCCGCGCGCACCCGGCACGACATGGAATTGCTGCGCGAAATCGGCTACTGCCCCGGCATCGAAAACTACTCCCGCGCACTGGCGCAGCGCAAGCCGGGCGAGCCGCCCGCCACGTTGTACGATTTCTTCCCCGACGACTTTCTGTTGTTTGTGGACGAATCGCACCAGACCGTGCCGCAGGTGCGCGCCATGTTCAACGGCGACCATGCCCGCAAGACGACGCTGGTCGAACACGGCTTCCGGCTGCCGATGGCGCTCGACAACCGGCCGCTCAAGTTCCAGGAGTGGGACGCCCGCCGCGGGCAGACGATCTTCGTCTCTGCCACGCCGTCCGACTGGGAGATCGAACAGGCGGGCGGCGAGATCGTCGAGCAGGTGATCCGTCCCACGGGCCTGGTGGACCCCACGATCCGCATTCACCCGGCCCGCGGCCAGGTGCCGCACCTGATCGAAGAGATCCGCACGCGGGCGGAGCGGGGGGAGCGGACGCTCGTGACGACGCTCACGAAGCGCCTTTCCGAAGACCTCGTCGGCTATCTGCAGGAAGAGGGGATCCGCTGCGAGTGGCTGCATTCGGAGCTGAACGCCTTTGAGCGGGTGGAAGTGCTCCGCGAGCTGCGCGAAGGAAAATTCGACGCGGTCGTCGGCGTCAACCTGCTGCGGGAAGGGCTCGACCTGCCGGAAGTCTCGCTGGTCTGCATTCTCGACGCCGATAAGGAGGGGTTTCTGCGCAGCGACACGAGCCTGATCCAGACGATCGGCCGGTCCGCCCGCAATGTGAACGCCGAGGTGGTGCTGTACGCCGACATGGTGACGGAGAGCATGCAGAAAGCGATCGATGAGACGAATCGTCGGCGCGAGTTGCAGCTCCGGTACAACGCCGAGCACGGCATCACGCCGGAAACGATCCGCAAGGCGATCCGCCGCGGCATCGAAGAGGAAATTGAGGCGCGGCGGCTGGTCCAGACTGCTGGCGGCATGTCGAGTGAAGAGCAATTCGTCACGCAGGAATTCCTGAACGAGTTGGAGCAGGAGATGCTGGCGGCCGCCGAGATGCTGGAATTCGAGCGGGCCGCACAACTCCGCGACCGGATCGTGACGCTCAAGAAGTCGATGGGGCAGTCCATTGCGGCGGGAGACGAGAACAAGCCGGGATTTGCGTCATCAGACCGCCGTCGCGCCAGTCGTGGGGAGCGGGGACGCGGGGGACGCTCGCGGGGGCGTGTGCCGCGCCCGAAGAGCCGGGAAATGTGAATCGACCTTAACCGCGGCGCTTGCCTGGTGCCGGGCCGCCGACTAGCATCCAGCCAGTGGACGCGCGGATGGTCTGTGTCCGATCCAATACCTGACCCAGGGAGCACGTGATGAAGAGATTCCTTGCACCGTCGCTGGCATTTGCAGTCGTGTCGTTGGGGGCCTGGCTGGTGGCAGCCGAGATCGAGTCCGGCCTGGAGGTGGGCGACGACGTCGCGGCCTTCAACGTCAAGGACATCACCGGCCCCGCCAAGGGGACGTCGCTGTGCTATCGCTGCCGGTACGGGAGTCGTCCCGTGGTCGGCATCTTCACCCGCGGCACGAAGGAACCGGTTGCAAATCTGGTGAAGCAGGTCGACGACGTCGTCGGCAAGAACGATGAGAAGAAGATGGCGGCCTTCGTGGTGCTGCTGACGGAAGACTCCGATGCCGCCGCGCCGCAGCTTGAGAAGCTGGCGAAGGACAGGGAAATCAGCAAGACGCCGCTGACGGTCTTCGACGGCGTCGCCGGACCGCCGGAATACAAGATCGGCGAAAAGGCTGAGGTCACCGTCATGATGTGGGTCGAAGGAAAAGTGAAGGTCAATCAGGCGTTCGCGAAAGCGGAAGACCTCAACGCCGAAAAGATCAAGGAACTCGTCGCAAACACGGGCGAGATCCTGAAGTAACGGACGCTCCCGCTTCACCGGTCCGGACCATTCCGCCGTCCGGCGTGAGATGTGTCTGACGCAGCGACTCAGGCCCGTTTTCCCGTCCTGGAGAACGGGCCTGTTGTTATTCCGTCTCTCTTTCAACTCGGGAATAGGTCTGCCATGCAACGCTGGCTGCTCTTGCTGTTTGGCTGTTCCGCATGGTCGGCGTCCCTGCACGCTGGAAACTCGAACAGCCTGATGGACATCTCCGCGGACGGCCGCTGGCTGGCCTGCGCCAATCACGACAGCGGTACCGTGGCGATCATCGACCTGCCGTCGTTCGCAAAGACGGCCGAGGTTGCCGTCGGCACACATCCGGAGGGGGTCTCGTTTATCGGCGACACGGCGCAACTGGCCGTCGCCGTTTACGACGACGACCGCGTGGTCTTCGTGGACGCCGTCGCCGGCAGGACGCTGGGGTCGGTCGACGTCTTCGACGAGCCGTACGGCGTCGTCTCCGACCGCGCCGGGACGACACTGTATGTCACGCTCGATTATCCGGGGCAGGTCGTAGAGATCGACGTCGTGGCACGGAACATCCGCCGGAGCATTGACGTCGGCGGGCACGTCCGCGGAATCGCGTTGGCGGAAACTGATCAGCGATTGCTCGTGACCGAATACTACACCGGCAATGTCCGGGGAGTGGACCTTGCCGCGGGTCATGTCGCCGACGTCTGGGCAGGCGTCAGCGCCGACAACCTGGCGCGGCAGATTACATTTCACCCCACGCGGCCGAAGGCGTATCTGCCTCACATTCGCTCGAAGATCACTGCGGTCCATGGCGAGGGGTCGATCTTTCCCTATGTTTCGGTGATCGACACTCAGCCCGCCGAGGGGAACCGTCGCAAGCGCATTCCGATGGATTCGTTCGTCGGCAATCGGGTGACGTCGAATCCCTGGGAGGTCGCCGTCTCGCCCGATGGACGGCGGTTCTATGTCGTCTTCAGCGGCACGGACGACCTGTTTGCCTGCGACGTGCTGGACGACAACTATCGGGAGATCGCCTTCATTCGCGCCGTACAGCTCGGTCATAACCCGCGCGCCGTGCGCGTAGCGCCGGACGGCGGCACGGTCTATGTGTACAACGCGCTCGATTTCGAAGTCGCGGCGTTCGATGCGGAGCGGATGGAGCGGATCGGTGCCGTGCACGTTTGCGAGAACCCGCTCGGCGAACAGGTGCTGCTGGGGAAGCAACTGTTCTATTCGGCCCTGCAACCGATGTCCGGTCGCCGGTGGATCGCCTGTTCGAGTTGCCATCCCGACAGCCACGCGGACGGCCGCACCTGGCACAATCCCGAGGGGTTGCGGAATACGCAGGCGCTGGTGGGGCTGGCCTGGACGCATCCCGTGCACTGGTCGGCCGATCGCGACGAAGTGCAGGACTTCGAGCATACGATCCGGGGACTGCTGATGCAGGGCCGGGGGCTGATTCGCGGCAAGGTGCAGGAGCAACTCGGGCCGCCCAACAGGGGGTTGTCGCGCGAACTGGACGCTTTGGCGGCCTATACCGATTCGCACCCGTTCGTGCTCAGCCCCCATTCGAAGGGGGGGCTGAGTGAGTCGGCCGTCCGGGGACGCGAAATTTTCTTTTCTGCCGAAACCCGCTGCAGCGGGTGCCATTCCGGTCCGTTTTACTCCGACTCCCGTCCCGACCGGGAGATTGCGCGTCACGACGTGGGGACCGGCCGACAGGACTCCGGCGAAAAAATGGGGTACTCCTACGACACGCCGACTCTGCTCGGAGTGTACCGCACGGCTCCCTATCTGCACGACGGATCCGCGGCCACGCTGGCGGACGTATTGACGACACAAAATGCCGACGACAGGCATGGTCGGACGAGTCACCTGACGCCCGGGCAGGTCGCGGACCTGGTGGAATTTCTGAAGGCGCTCCCTTTCGAAGACCCGGTCCCGGCGGCACGCGCCGCGGGATGGCCCGAGGTGCGCGACTAGCCTCGCGGAACGGAGTGACCCTCTCATCCGGTATTGAATCCCCGGGCGGATGTCGGGAGAATCCTGGCGGGCCTGGAATCAGGAGGCAAGGACGCATGCACAAACTCACCGCGATCGCAGTCGTTCTCTCGTTGTCGCTGCCCGCACTGGCGGACGAGCAGCAGGATGTCACCGCCGCCCTGCGGAAGGCGGCAGAGGCCAGGCAGAAGCAGCTCCCCAAAGAGATCGAGCAAACCGCGCAGAAACTCAAGTCCGCAAAGGATGCGAAGGAGCGGGAGCGCCTGACACAGGAATTGGCGGCGCTGCAGGCTTTGCAGAAGAAGTTCGATGCAGGAGAAAAGTTCTACGTGCCTGATGTCGAATTGCCGCCAATGAACAGCGACTGGATCGGCAAGGTCAAGGTGGACGGGGGAGAGTTGAGCGTGGGAGCCGAGTTGCCGCGCGGGGAGTACCTGCTTCTGTGGCAAAAAGCGAAGTCCGCCAGACAATTGGCGATTGTGTACAAGCCACGCAACGACCGGAAACTCTCTGCTGGCGGGGAGATCGAGTTGAGCGGCGTGTTTCGCGTGATCGGCAAGAACGGTACGGGCCAATGGCGCGTGCAGGAGGTGCCCCAGGACATGGTCGACAAGGCCAAAGAGGAACTCACCGCAGCCGCCAGGCCCGAGTAATCCGGATGTCGGCGACGAATCAGGGCGACGCGGGGACTTCGGCGGATGCGGGGACCACAGTGCGCGACGTGGGCGGGAGCGCGCCTCCGGCAAAAGTATTTCGGCCGGCCATCACGTGCCGCATGGCCTGCAGCAGTTCGATCTGCTGACCGGGGCCCTCCCCCACGGCCAGATGCACGTCCTGCACGACGAAATGCGGTCCTTCCCGGACCAGCAGCACGCGCGTGCGTCGGATGCCGTCGCCCAGTTCGATCGTGGACTGTTCGGCATTCACGGCAATGGAGTGGATCGGCATCGTCAGGTGCTCGACCAGTTCGAATCCGACGTCCGGGACCGAACGCGCCTGCGACCAGACGATGCGATTGAGCCCCATTCCGGACTGCTGCCTGAGCAATTCCAGATCGTTGTGATGCACGCCGAGTGCAAAGCTGTACAGCGGGATCAGGGCTTCGAGGTTCGTTTTCAGTGAACTCGGACGGTTCGTGACGGGGAGGAGCACATCGTCCACGAGCATGCGTCCCCGCGCGGCGCGGAGCACGTAGGTCAGGGGGTGTGTGCCTTGCGTGACCGTGATCTCGGCCGTCTGTCCCTGGAAGACCGTGGCCACAACGTGCGGCGCGGCGGCCTCGACTTCCGGAAGCGGCAGGGCTTTGAGGACCACTTCGTCGACGCCTTTCCAGGCCCGCTCGTTCAGGTCGACCGTCGACAGGGCGGCGAGTTTTGTGCGATCGCGGGCGGCCAGCGCCTCCGCGAACACCTCCACCACGGCATGCGCGGTGAACAGGGACGACAGCCGCTTGACTTGCGACGTTGCATCATCGTAAATCGTGACTTCGTCAACCTGATATGTGGTCCACTGGGACGGCGCGGCGTCCTTGAGCGACGCCGTCCCTGCCAGGCTGAACATGTAGGACGTCTTGCCCTGCGGCAGGACCACGTCGATGCGCTGGTCGCGGGGGACGTATTCGAAACGCGCTCCGAGCAGGCTGCTGGTGGGGAGTGGCACATCGGCCGGGTTGGCTCCCCGCAGCGACGCATTGAAAAAGGCCGGCGTCGCCGCGGCGGACAAGGACTCCCGGTCGGCCGCCGCATAGGCGTTCAGGAATTGCACCACCGTTCGCAGCGAGGCGGCCATCGCCCGCGTCGAGGCAACCGCGTGCCTGTCGCCGGTTTCGGCGGCGACATCGCTCACGCGCCAGTCCTGCTGGCTGCGGCTCAGGTGGACCAGCAGCTTGCCGTGCGCGCGGGGCATCACCACGATCGCGTTACTCCCGTCAATGCGGGCTTCCGGCCGGTTGACGCGGCCGTGGCTGCCGTCAACCACCTGTGCCGTCAATTGCTGCAGATACGCCGGGGGGAGTTCGGACAGTACGGACTGAAACTCGGGCGCCGTCAGGCGCAACACCTCCTCGCGCGTCCCCGTGCTCCACGCCTGGACGAATTCCCGGACGGTAAGCAGCAGGTCCATCTGTTCGGCGACCGACCGTGTCACGGGGTCAGCGCCGCCCGGGGCCGTGGTTGTGACAAACACGTCGTCGACGACCCACTTGCGGCCCCCCGACTCGCGTTTGAGCTGGTACTCGATCTGCCGGGCGTTCTCGCCGGAATCTCCGACTTCGACCGTCACATGTTTCATGTCGTCGGAGATGTCGTCGACCTTGAGCACACTTGTCTTGCCGGTCGGAATGTTCAGGACCTTGAAGTCATTCACAGCCTCGGGCATCCGCAACGCCTCGTGCTGAAACCGTTCGGACGTGGCGCTGCGCAACTCGTCGGCGTCGGCCAGCGCGAGGCTTTCGGCGAACGCGTCGATCGCCCGATTCGTCATGAGGCTGGCGCAGCCGGAAGTGCTGACGCCCAGCGCGATGGAAGCTAAGACGAGGAACATGGTTCTTGGCGAAGCCATCGTGCCGGTTCCTGATGTGACGGGGATCGAGTGAGCCGCGGTCCGCTCGCGCGCGGGACTGTGGCCGGGCGCTGCAGGGAAGCAGGCCGGAGGGAAGGGACGGATGCGGAAACGGAGGATTCGAGAAGGAGGGGCCGGGCTTGTCGCAAAATCCACCGGCGCAGTCAAGGGGAATCCGTGCATTTCGGCTGGAGAACGAGGCCCGGCCGGCCGACAGGCCCGGGAACTCCGCCACAGTCACTTCGCGCACGATGCCGTCGCGTTGCGGCAGACAGCCTGCCTGCTGGGACAGACAAGCCAGCGCAGCAGCGCCGTCAACGGAATTCGACGTTGTGCGATCGCGACGCGGCGCCGGACTGCGCGTCCGTGCGGCGAAAGCTGCCGTTGACATTGCCCGCGGGGCGTTGCAATCCCCGTTTTGAACACTGCCTCGCGGCGCGCGGCCAATTCACTCTTCACCCGATGCAAAACCTCTGTTATCTTCCGCGCCTCGAAACGCCGCACGGAGCCGCACCTCGGACGGAGCGCCCGTGAACCCGGGCGCCAATGTGGTACGACCGTTCATTCAGGCACGGAGGCCGCCGTGAGTTCCACGCATTCGCAGCGACAGCAGTTGGACGTGCAGATCCGCTGGCTCATTCGGCGGGACATGCCGGAGGTGCTCAAGATCGAGCGCGAGAGTTTCGAATTCCCCTGGACCGACGAAGACTTCCTGTGCTGTCTGCGGCAGCGGAACTGCATCGGCATGGTGGCGGAATACGACCACCAGATCGTGGGCTTCATGGTCTACGAACTGCACAAGGCGCGGCTGCACATCCTGAACTTCGCGGTCGCTTCCGATTTCCGACGCATGGGCGTCGGCGCGCAGATGGTGTTGCGGCTGGTCGACAAGCTGTCGCAGCAGCGGCGCACGGAAATTCTGATGGAAGTGCGGGAGCGCAATCTCGATGCGCAACTGTTCTTCAAGTCGCAGAGCTTTCGCGCGGTGAGCGTGCTTCGCTCCCACTACGACGACACCGATGAGGACGCCTACATCATGCGGTTCCGCGTTGACGCGACGCACGACGCGATGTCGCCGTTCTCGCCCCGCAACAGGATCTCGGAATACGACGCGGCCTGAAGCGTCGCCCGGGGCGATCCGGCGGGCCCGCATCGTGCTTCGATGGAATCCCGGTGAGCGGTGCCACGAATCCGGCGAGCGTCACGCGTGCGCCCGACGCGAATTCATCACGTTCCGTCCAGCCTGGCGGTCACGCGCGTCACATTGCCGCCGTCGTCGGACACGAACACCTCAATCGTCGGCGTTTGTCCGGGCTCCAGCAGTTCCGGCGGCAGGAGTTGCTGGAATTCCTGCTGCGTCCCCGTCAAGCGGCGCCCCGCTACGACGGATGACGTTCGTTTCGTGCGGTCATAAAACAGCGCGGCGCGCAGGCCGGTCTCATCCGTGGCGCATACCGAGGCCTCCACGGCCCGGCCGCGACGCGTCAGTTCCAGTTCCACTGCCGGGGGATCGAAGTCCTCCAGGTTCAAGTCCTCCGCGAGATACCGCGACGACAACAGCATCCGGGCGTTGTCTGCCGAGAAGCTGGCCCGCCGGTTCGCGGGCGATCGCCCATCCGTGTTCCACCGCAGTTCGCGGAAGCCGCCCCCCATGATGTCGTGCGGCGAACGATAGTCGTGCGGCAGCCCCAGCGCGTGCCCCAGTTCGTGCAGCACCGCGCCGAACGCGTCCTCCACAAACTCGTATCGCGGCGAGTCCGGGACGCGGCTGCCGAACGCCTTTCGCCCCCGGATCGGCGTCCGGTCGAAGAACAACTGCTGCTGTGCGTCGCGATCGAGCGCTGAGAAGTCATCCTTAAGAATCCACGACGAATACACTGCAAAGCCCCCCTCCGGCGGCTTGGCCGTCCCCCGGGCGATATGTCCGAACCAGCCTTCCGCTGTCGGCGCCTCTGTGTAAGTTTCGGCGAACACCACCGTCAGATGCCGCTCTGCATCACCAAGGTTCGCCAGGACTTCTTCATGAATTCGCGTCATCTGGGCCTGCGGGTCGGTATCCCAGTCCGCGTGGTAGTGCGCCGCCGGTTTCGCCCCGTGAAGCAGGTGGACCACCGTTTCGCCCTCCCGCGATTCGAATTCCAGTAACCGGGGGCGATGACCTTTGGACCGCAGATCGTCGTGAATCAACTCGGCGACCAGCGACATGATCAGCCGGATCTTTGGTGCGTGGTTGGCCGCCGGTTCGCGGTCCGTCGGCACGAAATACACCAGTCGCACCTGGTATCCATCCGGTGCTTTGCGAATCCTGTCCGGCAGGCGCGACGCATCGACCCACTTGCCGCCGGCCGAGCGGCGCCACGCCTCGTCCGGCGAACGCCGCATTTCGAACCGGTCGGCGGCCAGTCGCATCCACAGCTTCGTATATGGTCCCCGGAGTTCGATAGCATCCTTGCTGCGTCCCTCTTCCACATAGAGATATGTCCGCCCGTCCCCCCGGTACAGCACCCACTTTCGTCCCCCTTCGTGAACGAACCAGCTTGGCCCATAACTGCCGGTGTATTCCCAGACCCGCCGCTCGTCCCCGGCCGGTTGCACGGCGACCGGTTGTGCGCCCGCGGCGGTCCGCAGCGTGAGCCACAGGCAGACGATGGTCAGGACGGCCGGACGCATCCGGCGTCTCGAGTCGAGTGGTGGGTCTGGCATGGTGGACCTCGCAGAAGTGTGAAGCGACGTAGCCGAATTCGCCAGAATTCGGGCGTCGACGCGGACGACGGCCACTTTGTTACGTCCGAATTCCCGGCGAATTCGGCTACCCCCGGTCGATCTGCGACTTCTCCTTGATCCCCTGGATCACGTTTCGCGTTAGATTGTCTCAGGCCATGCAATGGCCGGACGGATTGAAACGATGACCTCTGCGCCGGATACTACGTCGCCGGAGGATCTACCGCGATGCTTGGACCCCTGCTGCTCTCGCTCGTTCTGTCACAACCCGCCCCCACCGCCGCACCACCGGCGCATATCCAAAAGTACCTCGAACGCTGCGAGGCCGCAAAGTCCGCAGCCATCGAGGTGACAGAAACCGAAATCAGGCGTCTCGCCGCAGATCCCGATCCGACGGACGAGATCAGACAGAAACTGGACGCGGCGCGAAAGGAACTTCAGCGGCTGAAGGACTCCCCCGCCCCCCACCTGCGCCTGCCGCTCCCGCCGCAGAAAGACGACGTCGGTACGTTCGAGCCGGCCGACCCGCGGATCAGGCATAATGTCGACGTGCTGGAAGTGGTGGACGGCGACGACGCCATCGTGCGGGCGTGGTACCTGCCGCCGGGGGAGACCGATCCGGACGAAGCGACGTTCGTCGACCTGTGGGTGCACGGCATCGATACGTCGGATCTCAAGGTCGGCGCGCAGGCCAGGTTGCCGCAGGTGTTTCACGTCACGGGGAACGAGGTGTTCGATACGACGTGCGGGAAGCGGAGTGTGCCGCGGGTGGAAGTGATTGAGGTGGCTCCATATCAAAAGCCGATCATCGAACGACTCGGCGATTCTCCGACGCCTCCGTAGTATTCAGAATGTGCACCGTGCGGAGAAACCACTATGACGTACCACCGGGCGTCGGCAATCATGATCCCGCTCGTCTTACTCGGGTGTGATCGCGGAGACCGGACGAACACATCGATAAACACAATGTCACCCTTCACGGTGGGCCAGGTCTGGACTTATCACACGCGACCCCAGGAGGAGGCGTCGCGGATCATCGTTTGTCGTATTGAATCCGATCCAAAACTCGGGCAAATCGTTCATGTTCACGTGAACGGACTGCGATTCAGAAATAGTCAAGCACCGGGCGGGTACTCCGATCAGATCGGACACATGCCGTATTCCGCCGTAGCCCTCCGCGACAGCGTTGTTTCGCTCGAGTCCAGCGGGGCCGAACTGCCGGATTTCGAGGAAGGTTACCAACAATGGCGGTCGGCGTTCGACAGCGGAAAGGGTGGCGTATGGACTGCTCCCGTCTCCGAGGCCATCGCAGGTATGGAGTCAGCGATCAACCAATGAACAGTGTTGGCCCACGCCACGAACCACGATTCCTGCAAGGTGTCGACCCCGGCAGTTTGCCAGACAGGGTGTCCGCAAGGAGTGGTGACTTATGAACTCGCCGCCAGCCACCGAGTCACGAAAAGACAGCATCGTCACCGCGATCGGCGTGCTCGTACTGCTCCTCGGCACCGCGACGGGCAATGCCTGGGTGATGCTCGCGATGTCCGTCGTCGCACTCGCGGTGATGGCCGTCCTGTACCGGCGCGGACCTGGTCGAAACACGATCCGTGTGATTCTCGTCGCTGCGGCGACGGCATTTGTCGTGGCTTTCGCCGTCAGCAGGTTGTGACCCGCCCGGGCGATCACGAAACGTCGGCTCCATGTCCACTCATGTCGTCGAGACCGCCCGCGGCCCCGTCGAGTACTCCGAAGCCGGTTCCGGCGACCCGATCCTCTACTTTCACGGCACGGGCGTCACCGGCGACGTGATGCTGACCGTCGAGTCCCCTTTGGTTGATGCCGGCTTCCGGTTGATTATCCCCAATCGCCCCGGGTACGGTCGCACGCCCTTGGCTTCGCATCGCACCGCCGTCGACTGTGCCAACCTGGCCGCCGCACTGCTGGATTCGCTCGACCTCTCCCGGGTCGCCGTGATCGGCTCGTCCGGCGGCGCGGAATATGCCGCGTCGTTCGCCGTTCGCCATCCCGACCGCACGCAGGCACTGGTGCTTGTCTGCCCCCAACTGCATCGCTGGGACCACAAACGCTGGCTGCCGAAAACCAGCCGCTGGACGCTTCCGTTTCTGATTCGACCCTGGTTGCGACCGCTGCTCCTTCACGCCTACCGGTTTCAACTGCGGCGCATGACTGCCGCGCAGTTTCTCAAAATGGAGGCGGGCGAGCGATACGCCGACATCGCCGATGACCCTGCCCTGCAAGCGCTCGGCAATGCGACGCTCGCGGCAATGCACCACGCCGTACACTCCCCCGGCTTTGACAACGACTTCGCGGTCTTCACCGGCGAGGAGATCATCGGCCCCGCCGACGTCCTCAAGCCTCCGGCGCTTGTGCTCCACGACGCGCTCGATCCGATCGCGCCGGCGGAGCACGTCGACTGGTTCGTCTCGCGCTTTCCGCAGTGCGAATGCGTCACCGTTCGCACGGCCGGGCACCTGATCTGGGCTGGCCCCGAAGCCGGGCTCATGCATGGAACACGCGTCCGATTCCTCAGGGAGCATGGTATTCTTGCCCGACCGTCACGCACCCACGATGACAATTTCTTCAGCACGTGAACCCCGGGACTCATCATCGATGCCCCAGATTACGCGAATCGGCTCATCCCGCCGCTGGGCAGACGTCGTGATCCACAGCGGCGTCGCCCGCTGGGTCGAAGTCGCCGAAGACCCGGCGCAGGACGCGCGGGGACAGATCGCGCAGGTGCTGGCGCTGCTCGAGGCCGCGCTGGGCAGCATCGGCAGTGATCGCGCGCAACTGCTGCAGGTCCTGATTTACCTGGCCGACCTCGCGGACGTGCCGGCGCTCAACGCCGAGTGGGACCGCTGGGTGCCGGAGGGGCATCCGCCGGTCAGGGCGTGCGTGCAGGCCGGGCTGGGGCCGGGGTATCGTGTGGAAATGGTGATTACGGCGGCAGTGCCGTCTGGGACGGAGCAGGAAAAAAGTGGTTCATCGTGACCCGGCGCTGAGAGCGAGAAGCTCATCTCTCGGATCGAAATGGCTCCCTTGTCTGTCAGGCGTCGTCGAGGATGTCGATCGCCGCGAACCGTTTTCCTTCGAGCATCTCCAGGCTCGCGCCGCCGCCGGTGCTGACGTGCGTCACCTTGTCGGCAAACCCGAGTTGCTCGACCGCCGCCGCGCTGTCCCCCCCGCCGATGATGCTCGTCGCCCCCGATCGGGCGATGGCCTGTGCCACGGCTTTCGTGCCGGCATCGAACGGCGGCATTTCGAACACCCCCATCGGGCCGTTCCAGACAACCGTTTTGCAGCCGGCCACGATGTTTTCATAGAGCCTGGCGGTTTCCGGTCCGACGTCGAGCCCCTCATACCCATCCGGGATTTCCCCCGCGGGGACGACCAGTTTGTGGCAGTCAGCCCGAAAGGCGTCGCCGCAGTGCGTGTCGACCGGGAGGACAAGTTTCTGGCCGCCGGCGTCGATCAACTCGCGGGCGAGTTCCAGCTTGTCGGTCTCGACCAGGCTCTTGCCGATCTGTCCCCCCTGGGCCCGCGAAAAAGTGTAGGCCATCGCGCCGCCGATCAGCACCTTGTCACACAGGGAGAGCAGGTTGCGGATGACGTTGATCTTGTCGGAGACCTTCTTGCCGCCGACGATCGCCACGAACGGCCGCTCGGGACGGGCGAGCACGCCGCTGAGGTATTTGATCTCCTTTTCCACGAGGAAGCCGACGACCTTGGGGCGTTTTCCCATCTGCAGCGGCACCGTGTACATCGAGGCGTTGTCGCGGTGGCAGGTGCCGAACGCATCATTGCAGTACACATCGGCCCCCTCGGCCAGCTTGCGGCCGAAGGCCTGCTTGGCGGCGATCTGTTCGGGGGTCGCCTTCTTGTCCTTGATCTCCTCCTCCGGATGGAATCGGACGTTTTCGAGCAGCAGGACTTCGCCCGGTTGGATCGCCGCCCGTCTGGCGTGCGCATCGCCGCCGACCACGTCGCTCGCAAACTGCACGGTCTTCCCCAGGAGTTGCGACAACCGTTCCGCGCACGGCCGCAGGCTGAACTCGGGGGCGACCTTCCCGTCCGGCCGGCCGAGGTGACTCATCAGGACCAGCCTGCCGCCGCGGTCGACGACGGACCTGATCGACGGCAACGCTTCGCGAATCCGGCGATCGTCGGTGATCAGGTTGTGCTCGTCGAGCGGCACGTTGAAGTCGACGCGCATCAGCACCGTCTGGTTGGCGACGTTGACGGCGGCGATATTCCGTTTGGCCATGGAACCTGATTCTCCTGTCTCGCGGCCGCAGGCGTCTCCGCTGGCCGGGTGTCTTCGCGGGGCATCGTAGGTCAGGCCGCGCCACATGCCAAGGGCGCTGTTATGTATCGAGAATGTCGGTCACCACGCGTGCTTCGCGGCCGGCCGTGATCTGCTGCTCGCGGCCGCTGTGCAGAAATGAAAGCTGCGCATGGTCGAGGCCGAACTGGTGCAGCAGTGTCGCCTGGAAATCGTTCGGCGTGACGACGTTCGTGACGGCGCGGTGGCCGACTTCGTCCGTCTCGCCGTAGGCGAGTCCCCCTTTGACGCCGCCGCCGGCCAGCCATACGCTGAAACCCTGGCCGTTGTGGTCGCGGCCCGCTTTTGTGGGGTCGCCGTGGTTCTCCGTCACGGGGAGCCGGCCGATCTCGCCGCCCCAGTGGACGATCGTCGTCTCCAGCAGGCCGCGCTGCTTGAGGTCGGTGACCAGTGCGGCCGAGGGCTTGTCGGTCCGGCGGCAGATCGCGGGAAGGCTGGTGCGGATGTCGCTGTGGTTGTCCCACGGCTGGCCGCCGAGGAAGAGTTGCACGAACCGCACGCCGCGCTCGACGAGCCGCCGGGCGATGAGGCAGCGGGTGCCGTATTCCCGTGTGGAGGGGTCGTCGAGCCCGTACAGGTTCTGCGTGGCCTCGGTCTCCTGCGAAATGTCGAGCGCTTCGCGGGCGGCCGTCTGCATCGCGGCGGCCAGCTCGTAGCTGGCGATCCGCGCTTCGAGGTCCGCCTCCCCCGGATGCTGCTCCAGGTGCCGGCGGTTGAGTGCCTGCAGGAACGACAGGTTCTGCTCCTGCAGCGTGCCGCGGAGATGCGGCGGGGCGTCGAGATTGAGGATCCGCGGCTCGCGCGGACGGAGGACCGTCCCCTGGAAGAGCGGGGGCATGAAGCCGTTCGACCAGTTGTTGACGCCGTCGACCGGGTGGCCGTCAGGGTCCGTCAGGACGAGATAGGCGGGGAGGTCCTGCGTCCCGGAACCGAGTCCGTAAACGAGCCACGATCCGAGCGTCGGGCGGCCGAGTACGCCGGGGATGCCGCCGTGGAAGTAGCGGATCGACACCTCATGTCCGTTCGCGCCGGTGTGCATCGAACGGATGAGGCAGACGTCGTCGACGATGCCGGCGAGGTGCGGCAGGAGTTCGGAGATCTCGGTGCCGCACTGGCCGTGCGGTGCGAACCGCCACGGGCTGCCGAGCAGCGCCTTGCTCGCGCGGTTGACGAAGCTGTACTGGATGTCGCCGGGGTATTCGCTGCCGCTCAGGCGGGTGAGTTCGGGCTTGGGATCGGTGAGGTCAACGTGCGAGGGACCGCCATGCTGAAACAGCGAGATCATGGCGTTCGCACGCGGCGCGAAATGCGGCTGTTTGGGACGCAGGTCGAAGTGCTGGGCGTCCTTGGGGAGCAGCTTCGGCGCGGCGTGCATCGCGTCCTGCTTAAGGAGCCAGGCGAGGGCCACGGACCCGATGCCCATGGCGTTCTCGGCCAGGAAGCGGCGGCGCGTGATCGGGAGCATGGGGTCAATCCACGTAGAGGAATTCGTTGGAGCTGAGCAGCGCCTGACAGAGGTTCGTCAGCGCCTGTCGCTCAGGGGTCGTGTTGGCCGTCAGCGATTCGGGATGGCCCTGCAGGTAGCCGAGCTGGGCCCGCAGAAACTCGACGGCGGACGAGAGTTCATCGGCTGTGGGGTTCCGCAGGTACGTGGCCTGCCACGCCCGGAGGATGTGTCCTGGCTGCAACGCCCCGCCGTCCGCGAGAGGGCCGTGGAAGCCGTCGGCCGAGCGCCACGTGCCGAGCGTCTGCTCGTCGCGTGTGAGAGTCAGTTCGACGCCCCAGCCGAAGGAGTCGGAGTTGACGTTTTCGTTGCAGTCGGCGATGAAGTCGATCGTATCCCCCTGCGCGACTTCGAGCGTCTCGACCATCGTGCCATTGTCGCCGTTGCGAGCGGACCATTCGCCCGCCAGCCCGGAGCGGCTGGAGACGATGCGCCCGCGGACGCCGTCGCCGTTCTCGCTGCCGTGGCTCAGCCGGCCGGCGATGCGCAGGACGCCGTCGGCGGGGGCCGTCCAGCGGCGGATGGCGCAGTGGTCGGGGTTCTCGCCGGTGTGTCCGCCCGCGGCGTGCAAAATGACCCAGCCGACCTGTGGATCGGGGAGGGCAGGGCTCCCCTGCCAGGCCGAGCCTGTCCAGTGCGGGAGCGGTGCGAACGTGGCGGTGCGCTGCGACTCGGCGTCGAATCGCCCGTACCCGAACTGCCACAGCGGCGGCACTGGCGCGGCGAGTGCGGATGCATCGATCGCCAGCTCGGCCGGTAACTCCGGCGGCGGTTCGGCCATGACATTTTCAGCGAGGCGCGCGGACTGTTGCAGCACGAAATCCCCGTTCATCAGCATCAGCGATTGCGTGGCGACAGTCGACGACGGCCGGGCTTCGCAGTTCGTCAGCATGACGGGCGCGTCGAAGGCCTGCAGCAGCGCGACGGGCTGCGTGCGGCGCTGCTGCAGGTAGAGCGAGCGCCGCCGCTGTTCGCCGTCGACGATGACTTGGCCGGCGTCGTCTTCCTTGATGGCGACAGGGGGGCCGAAGAGCGTGCGGTCGAGCTGGCCGGTGACAGCCAGCATGCGGTCGGTGAGCGTTTCGGCGTCGAGGCGGATGACGTCTTTCCGCCAGTAGTAGCGGTTCTCGGCATCGATCGCGTTCCGTTCGGGATCGCGGACCGACGTCTGCCGGTAGGCGGTCGAGAGCATGATCTGCCGGTGCAGCGCCTTGAGGCTCCAATTCTGGGCCATCAGTTCGTCGGCGAGCCAGTCGAGAAGTTTGGGATGGGTCGGCGGCGTGCCGAGCTTGCCGAAGTCGGCGGGGGTCGTCACCAGTCCCCGGCCGAAGTGGTGCATCCAGACGCGGTTGGCGATGACCCGGGCCGTGAGGGGGTTTTCGCGGCTGGTGAGCCAGCGGGCGAAGGCGGACCGGCGGCCGGTGGTCGGCAGCCCCTCGGGCTGCTTCGTGAATTCGACACGGGCGTCTTCCGGGGTGAGGACGGACAGGGCTGCGGGGACCACGGTCTCTTTGGGCTGCCGGTAGTCGCCACGGTGGAAGAGTTTCGTCTCGGGGGCGTGTCCGGGCGGCTCGCGCAACGTCCGCAGAAACTCTTCGACCGGCTTTTTCGCGCGGACGGCGGCAATCCGCTCGTCGTACTTCTTCAGGTCGTCGGCCGCAGCCTGGTTGTACTGGTAGAGCACACCGGGGGAGATGTTGACGCTGGGGTGCTTGTCGAGGAGCTGTTTCTGTTCGTCGGTCCGCTGGTCGCCGGCCGTGTTGTAGGCCGTGCGCAACTGCTCGCGGAGCGGTTCCTCGAACTTGGCGAGTTCGGCGTCGACAGCGGCGGCGATGTATTCCTTCTGCTTGGCCTCGCGTTCGGC
>CAZWGW010000030.1:0-19351 GCA_964633565.1 uncultured Planctomycetaceae bacterium | reverse complement strand
GCGGCGCCGGTTCCTGGCAGGTGACATCTGGCGTCGCGACCAGAAGGAGCGTCACGAGGGTCAAAAGAATGCGGCCAGCCATGTGAGTCATGCGAGACTTGTCCTTCCCGATGTCAGCGTCACGAAATGATCGATCTGCAGGCGGGCACCTTTCCCCTTCAAACACCGATATCCTCGTTCCACAGTTCCGGCTTCTCCCGGATGAACTGCCGTATCAACTCAATGCACCGCGGTTCCTGCAGCACCTCGACCTGCACCCCGCAGCTCCGCAGCAGTGCTTCTTCCCCCAGGAATGTCTCGTTCTCGCCGACGATGACCCGCGGTATGCCGTACAGCAGGATCGCCCCCGAGCACATCGCGCAGGGGGAGAGCGTGGTGTAGATCACGCACCCGGCGTAGACCGATGCCGGGAGCCGCCCGGCGTTTTCGAGCGCGTCCATCTCGCCGTGGAGGATGGCGCTCCCCCGCTGCACCCGGCGATTGTGGCCACGGCCGATGATCCGGCCCTGGTGGACGAGGACCGAACCGATCGGAATGCCCCCTTCGCCCAGGCCGGCCTCCGCTTCGGCAATTGCCGCCGCCATGAATGCGTCCATTCCGCGGGTCTTTCCGGGCTTTGTGGTCAATGCATGTTCTACCATCCAGGCACGCAGTGCACCAAGAACCGGGCGTCGGGCGGCCGTCATCGATTCCCGTGATTCTTGCGCCGCATGCTGTACGCCGCCGCACGGTCGCGTACAATCGGCGTTTCGTGCATCAATTCGATTCCCGTGCTGTGGATTCCGTCTGCGACATGACAGGTTTCAATTGTCCGGCAGCCCTCGTTCGGATGCGGCGGCCCTGCTTCACATGGATCGTTTCACTGGCGTGGTCCGCGGCCCTCGCGCCGGCGCAGGACAGTCCCGATTCCCGGCTGCAATACCGGGTCCAGGCGATCTCGGCAGAAGCCGGTGGGGTCTACGTGTACGCCCCCGAGCACTGGGGGCTGCTGCGGATTCATCTGACCAATCCCTCCGATGAACCAGCCGAGGTGTTGTGCACCACGTATCTCGGCGAAAACAGCGAATTGCAGTTCGGCCGGAGGGTGTGGGTGCCGCCGCAGTCGAGACTGCAGACATGGCATCCCATCCTGCTC
Source organism: uncultured Planctomycetaceae bacterium (assembly GCA_964633565.1). Classification (GTDB taxonomy): domain Bacteria; phylum Planctomycetota; class Planctomycetia; order Planctomycetales; family Planctomycetaceae; genus CAZWGW01. The sequence continues at coordinate 18,216 of CAZWGW010000030.1, read as the reverse complement.
CCCTCCGCGGCTGAGATCGGCGGCGCGAACGCGGCGTATCACACGCAGGTGTCGCCGCTCGGCGTCGCGAACGAACCGTTGATTCGCGACGAGTCCGGCAAGGCGGAACTCAGCAGTTCGCTGCGAGTCATCCCGCAGCCGCCGATCACCGGGCTGGTGGAAGGGCCGTCGACGGAAGCACCGCATCACAATCAGTTTGTGTCCCCCTTCGACCTGGTGATGACGGCGCGCCTGCAGATGGGACTGCCGCGGCAGGTGACGCATCTGAATGACCAGTTCTTTCCGCCCGTGGCCGAGGGGCTCGATTCGCTCGATACGCTGGTGATTGCCATTGACCAGGGGCGGACCGACGCGGCGGGCCTGAGCGCCATTCGCAGTTGGCTGCATGCCGGCGGACGCTTGTGGGTGATGCTCGATCGCGTCGACCCGCAGTGGCTGGAGATGCTGCTCGGCGACGAATTCGATTGCGAGGTTGTGGACCGCGTCGGCTTGACGACGGTCGAACTGACGTCCGGGCTGGAGACGCTCCACATGACGCCGCACCGTGCGGACTACGAGCAGCCGGTCGATCTCGTGCGTGTCGTTGTGGATGACGCGACCGTGGTGCTGCGGGCCAACGGCTGGCCCGCCGCCATTCGCAAGCAGTTCGGCGACGGGCAGTTGCTGGTGACAACACTCGCTTCGGACGCATGGGCACATCCGCGGACCTGGAACGACCCGGCGCCTCCCGGGGGCTCGGAACAACAGACCAATTACGCTCCGAATCCTCCGCTGCTGGAGTTGATTCCGGAGTTGTTCTCAGCCCGGCCCCCGCCGCCACTTCCGGCAGGCAAACTGGAGCCCCGTCTCCGCGAGTATGTCGGGTACACGATTCCTTCGCGGGGAGTGGTGGTCGGCGTGCTGGCGGCATTTTGCCTGGTCATGGCGGCAGGCAGCGTCTGGTTGTGGAGGGCAGGCCGCCTCGAGTGGCTCGGTCTCCTGGCGCCGGCACTGGCGCTGGCGGCAGGCGGCGGCCTGGCAGGGATCGGGCGGGCCCAGCGGCAGTCGGTTCCGCCCGCCGCGGCGATGCTGCAGTTCGTGCGGCCGATCCCTGGCACGGATGACGTCCGAATGACGGGCGCCGCGGGAATCTACGCCACCAGCTCCGGAACGGCCGAACTGTCCGGTGTGCAGGGAGGACGATTGATTCCCGACATGTCGGGGATGGAAGGGACGACACGCCGCATGGTCTGGGACGACCTGGGGAATTGGCGCTGGGAATTCCTGCCGCAGTCGCCCGGTCTCCGGAACTCGGAATTCTCGCAGACCGGTCAATCCACGTTCCGGATCTCGGCGCGCGCGAGTTTTGACAGGGATGGCCTGTCCGGACGGGTGTCCCTGCCGTCGGGGATTCAGGCCGAAGACGCGATTCTGGCCACACGCATCGGGCGGATCGGTGTCGACCTCGAGTCGGACGGAGAATTTCGCGCCGCCGCGTCGAGCATCCTGGCGCCGGACCAATATCTGGGGTCGGGACTGCTGGGGGACGAACAGCATCGACGGCAGCAGGTCCTGGCGGAGTTGCTGGCGGATCCCGCCGCGACCGGGTTCCCCGTGCACCCCACGCTGCTGTTCTGGACGGCGCCATGGGACGGCGGATTCCAGTTTGACCCGGAAGCGCGACGGATCGGCTCGGCCCTGGTGGCCCTGCCCGTCGAGCTGGAGCGTCCCCCATCCGGGACGGAGATCACGATACCGTCCCCCCTCCTGGCGTATCGCGAGGGGATCGGACCCGACGGCGCCGCCCCCTCAGGCCTGTATGACAACCGCCGCCTCCACTGGCAGCCGAAGTCGACGCCGTCCTCGACGTGGATCCTGGTGCAGACGCCGCGGAAACTGCTGCCGCTGACGCTCACCGAAGGGCGTCTGGTCATTCGGGTGTCGGGTCCGGTGGGCCGGTTGACGGTTTCCGGTTACCGGGACGGACGCGTCGTGGAACTCCAGTCGTGGGTTGACCCGGTCGGCACATTGACCACGACGATTCAAGACCCGGTCGTGCTGCGGCCTGCCGCCAACGGAGTACTGGCGTTGCAGGTGTCGGGCGGAGACCCGGATCGACCGGAATTGACGAATACCGCGGAGGACGGAACCGGCCACGTCAGCTACTGGGCCATCGAGTCTCTGGACGTGGAATTGCGGGGCACCGTGGCCGGCACACCCTCGGCTGGATCGCCGCCATGAACGGCGCCGCCGGTCCGTCCCGCGTCCTGATGCACACTCATCGCCGACGCGCCCACAACATCGTCGGCGTCTGAACGAACTTCCCACCGGAATGACACCGTGAGCGATCAGCCAGTCGTCGTCATCGAGCATCTGACCAAACAGTTTGGCAGCTTCACCGCCCTGAATGATCTGAGCCTCACGATTCCGCGGGGGCGGATTGTCGGATTGATCGGCCCCAACGGGGCCGGGAAGTCCACCGCGATCCGCATCCTGGTGGGACTGCTCCGCCCGACCAGCGGCACGGCGCGCATTGCCGGAGCGGACTGCGTGAACGATGCGCGCCGCATCAAGCGGCTGGTCGGGTATATGCCCGACCGCTTCGGGTCCTACGACAACATGCGGGTCCGCGAATACCTCGACTTTTTCGGCGCGGCGTTCGGCATCCCGCGACGGAAGCGGGTGGGCCGCATCGAGGAGGTGATGGAGACGACGGGGACCACGTATATGCGGGACAAGTTTGTGGAAAGCCTCAGCCACGGGATGGCCCAGCGCGTGGGGATCGCCCGCACGATGTTGCACGACCCCCAGGTGCTGATCCTCGACGAGCCGGCCAACGGACTCGACCCGCAGGCCCGCGTGGAAATGCGGGAGTTGTTGTTGCGGCTGGCCGCCCTGGGAAAGACGCTGCTGGTCACCAGCCATATCCTCCCGGAACTGGCCCGCATCTGCGACCGGGTGGCCGTGCTGACTCAAGGCCGTCTGCGGGCTTACGGCACAGTGCAGGAGATCGGCCGTCAGATCAGCCAGCAGCGGACGATCGAAGTGCAGTTGACCGACGGCGACCAGGTCACGGCAGCCGCCGAAGTGATTCGGCGCCACCTGGAGGCCGGTGCGGATGTGACGCCTGCGGAGGCGGAGGCGGCCGTCCGGTTCCGGACCGCCCGGTCGGAATCCGAGCTGGGAGACCTGCTCGCGGAACTGGTTCACGCGGGAGTCCGAGTGACGCAGTACCGCGAACTGCAGACCGACCTGGAGGAGGCCTACCTGCAGTTCGCACAGCCTGTGGAGGGCGACTCTCCCGCCGCGGAGCCGGTCGCCGCAGGAGGACGCTGACATGTCCGCCCCGATCATCCATCGTGAACTGGTGTGCCTGCTGCGCGAGCGGCGGACGGCGATCTGGCAGTGCGTGCTGGCAGCGGCGTTCGCGTTGCTGCTCGTGACGCGGTGGCCGTCGGACCCGCGAATGGCGTTGTCCGGGACGCGGTCACAGGAGATCTTCCGCACGTTCGCTTTCGGGCTGCTGGGGGCGGTGCTCCTGCTGCTGCCGGTCTTCCCCGCCACAAGCATCGTCCGTGAAAAGCGGCAGGGAACGCTGGCGCTGCTGCTGAATACTCCGCTGGGCGCGGGGAGGATTTTCCTGGGCAAGTTGCTGGGCACACTGGGACTGGCGGGGCTGATCCTCGTGCTCAGTTTTCCGGGCGCGGGGGCCTGCTACGCGCTGGGCGGGATCGATTTCACGCGAGATCTGCTGGGGACCTACCTGGTGCTCGGCCTCACGGCGCTCGAGTTCACAGCCGTGGGTTTACTGGTGAGCAGCTACGCCGCGACGAGCGACGCGGCGATCCGCTGGACGTACGGAGCGGTCTTCGGCCTGAGCTTCGCGGCCCTGGTCCCGCATTACTTCTTCGTCGGTTACGGAGGCGCCGTTTCGACCGGAGTCGAATGGCTGCGCTGTGCCTCACCGGTGTCCGCGATGCTGGAGCTGCTGCGCGCCGGAGACATCGGGAGCCGCGGTGTGGTCAGTTCCGTGAACGTGCTGCAGCGGTTCGTGACGCTGTCGTTGCTGCTGTCGGGAGTGGCCGCCGCATGGACCATCAGCCGCCTGAATTACCGGATCTTCGACCGGGCGCGCGCCGCCGGCACGGCGGTCGACGACCGGGACCTCGTGGTGCGGATGTCACGGCGGGTGCTGTTCATCGTCGACCCGAACCGCCGCTCGAGGTCCATCGGCCCGCTCGTGAATCCGGTAATGGTCAAGGAGTTCCGTTGCCGCCGGTTCGGGCGGCTGCACTGGCTGCTGCGTCTGGTGGCGGCCTGCGCCGTGCTGTCTCTCGCGCTGACCATCCTGACCACGACGCGGACGATCGACTGGGACGTCCCCACAATCGGCGGTGTGATGGTCATCCTGCAGGTGGGGCTGCTCGTCCTGATTACGCCGAGTCTGGCCGCAGGGCTGATCAGCGCTGAACGCGAAACCGGCGGCTGGACGCTGCTGCAGATGACGCCGCTGACGGTCGATCGGATCATCGGGGGCAAGCTGATGTCGGTGCTGCTCACGCTCGCGCTGCTGTTGTGCGCCACGCTCCCGGGCTACCTGGTCATGGTGTATATCGAGCCGGGCCAGCGGTTCCAGGCGCAGCGCGTCGTGCTGTGCCTGGTGCTGACGGCGATATTCTGCATGCTGTCGTGCGCCGCCGTGGGCAGCCTGTTCCGCCGCACGGTGGTGTCGACGATCGTCGCCTACAGCCTGCTGCTGACGGTCTGCCTGGGCCCGCTGCTGTTGTGGCTGGGCCGCGACGCCCCCTTCGGCCACGACGTCGTCGAAGCGGCGCTGACGATCAACCCGGTCGCCGCGGCGCTGTCCGTCATTCGACTTCGCGGTTTTACGGACTATGAACTGATCCCCGGCAACTGGTGGTTTCTCGGCATCGGCGCGCTGGTCAGCCTGGCGGTGCTGTGTTTTCAGACATATCGCGTCTCACGCCCTCAATAGTCCCATGCGCTATCTACCGTTGATAACTGGCGTCGCCATCTGGGCGCTGTCCGTCGGACTCCCGGACCCGGTGACCGCCGCGGAGATCCGGGTGGAGTTTGAGACGTTTCTAGACCCGGCAGTCCCGACGATTCCCGAAGAGTGGAAGATTCAATCGGGCCTCGCCCCGCGCTGGATGCAGGCGCTCGTGCGTCCGGAGTCCGACCTGCAGCGGCTGGCGGCAGAGTCGATCGCGCGCGCCAGCGAACAGGGTTTCAAGGGATTTGACAATGCGGCGCCGGAGCTGATGAAGATCCTGGCCGGCAAACAGTCGCATCCGGCGGCGCGCTTTGCCGCAGCCCACGCGCTGATCGCCCTCGGCGACCCTGCCGCGGCGCCGGCACTGTTCGAAGCGACCCGGGAGGGGGGAAGCGAGTTGCGGCAACTTGTTGAGCCGGCGCTGGGCGCATGGGATTTCGCGCCCATACGCCAGGTCTGGCTGGACCGACTGTCAGACCCGCAAACGCGCCGTCGTGAACTCGTGCTCGCGTGCGAGGGACTGGCGCAGACCCGCGTCGAGAGTGCGGTCCCCGCACTGGTCGCGATTGCACAGGCGCCGTTCCGTCCGGCCGACGTGCGTCTGGCGGCCGCCAGAGCGGCCGGCGAAATCAACGCAACGGGCCTGGAACCGCAGGCTCAGACGTTGCGCTCCGATCCGTCGGGCCAGGCGCCGGTCCTGCAGCGGTTGTGTGCGGTCGGATTGCTGACCCGCCATCAGTCGGCGGAAGCACAAGGTCAATTGGCAGAACTGGGGCGCGACCCGGAACCGGCCGTCGCCGCGGCGGCGCTGAATGTGCTGCTCGGGATCGATCCGGCGCTCGTCCTGCCGCTGACGGAAGAGGCGCTGTTGAACGCCGATCCCAAGGTCCGACAGTGCGGCGTCGATGCGTACGCCGCCCTGCCGACGCCGGACCGCATGACGCGGCTGGCAGACCTCCTCGACGATCCTCACCTCGGGGTGCGCGGCAGCGTCCGCGAGGCGCTGTTCCGGTTGTCGAGCCGCCCGGAACTGGAGCCGGCGATCCGCGGGTCGGCCGTCGACGTCCTGGGCCGCGACGGCTGGCGCGGCCAGGAGCAGGCCGCACTGCTGCTGGGCGCGCTGGACCATGAGGCCGTGGCGCTGCGGTGTGTGGAACTGCTCGAGGCGGAACGTCCGGAAGTCATGTATACGGCCGCCTGGGCGTTGCGGATGCTGGCAGTACCGGACACTTTGCCGGCGATGCTGGACAAGGCGCAGCGCCAGACGGAGGTGCGGCTCAAGGAAGGAACCGGAGACGCGATCGACGCGCAGGTCGCGTTCCTGTTTGAAGCGATGGGCCGCATGGATTACCGCCCGGCCGAGCCATTGTGCCGGCAGTATATCCCGAAGGTCCTGCCGATGGGGACGTACTCCCGCGCCGCCGCGATCTGGGCGCTGGGCCTGTACCATGCCGGTCAGCCGGACGAACAACTGGCCGCCCAGCTCGTGGAGCGGTTGCGCGACGTCGCGTCGATTCCTCCGGAGTTATTTGAGGTCCGGCAGGCGTGCGGGATCACGCTGGGCCGGATGGGGGCGACGTCCGCACTTCCGGCCCTGCGCGAGTTTCTGAGTCCGGCCGGCACGTCCGATCCGCTCGGACTGCGGCTGCGTTGGGCGGTCATGACGCTCACCGGCGAGGACATTCCGATCCCGTCGGTGATCGTGAAGTACGAGACCGGCTGGTTCCTCGAACCGTCGGTCGACTCCCCCTGAAGCGGAATTCACCCCGCAAGCGGCCCGGACGCTCACAGCGTCCGGGTCGCTTACGAACGGTCGCTATGGCGACACCTCAGCGTGTGTCAGCCGCCAGCCGCGCCCTTCGCGGATTTCGATCGCGACGTTGAGCGAGGCGATCGGGATGATCTCCCGCCGCCCGCTCGGCCAGGTCAATTCCAGTTCACAGGGAGCGGCCGAATCTGCCAGGCCGAATGCCAGCAGCGGCTGATGCGTCACAAGGTAGCTGGTCCCGCCTGCCAGTTGCTGGACAAGGGTCTGGTCGCCGCAGCGGAGCACTGCCTTCACGCCGATGCCGCGGCGGTTGCTGGTGATTCCGGCAAATGTCGCGATCAGCCAGCGTCCCTGCTCCGAGTCGTTCCGCAGCAGTGCCATGGGGCTGTTCTGGTGCACGACGGCGAGGTCCAGGTCGCCGTCGCGGTCGAAGTCTGCGGAGGCCAGTCCCCGGCCGACGCACCGCCGCACAAAGTACGGGCCGGCCTCGGCGCCGCCGTCACGCCACTTTGCGCCGTCGTAGGAAAAGATCTGCGGCGACATTTCATACCCGTCGCCGTCCGTATTGCGCGGATCGATATGGCCGTTGGCGACCACAATATCGCAATGGCCGTCGGCGTTCAGGTCACCCATGACGGTTCCGAACCCGAGTTTGGGCAGAGTCAGGTCCCGCATCCCCGTAAGCGTGCTCGCGTCCCGGAAGCCCTCCGCTCCGAGGTTCTGATACAGGGTGTTGGTTTCACTGGTGAAGTGTGTGATGTAGAGATCTGGGTGGCCGTTTCCGTCGTAGTCGGCAAGGCCGACGCCCATGTTGGCCATGGTCTCGCCCAGCGCGCCAAATGCCGTCCCGAGCATGATTGCCGACTCGCGGTATCCCCCCGCGTCCTGCCTCACGAACAGGAAATTGGCGGTCGTGTCGTTGGCGACGAACACATCCGCACGGCCGTCGTCGGTGAGATCGGCGATCACAACGCCCAGGCCTTTGTTGCCGGGCCCAAACAGACCCCAGTCGCGCGACACCTCGCGGAACCTGCCGTCTCCCAGGTTCTCGCAGCAATGGTCCGGTTCCGGCTCGACGCGTTGTGGATGACAAATGGTGGGGGCGCCCTCCCTGTCGACGCAGGGGAACGGATGGTATGGGTCGTAGACGGTGTAATTGCACACATAGAGGTCGAGGTCCAGGTCGCCGTCGAGGTCCCCCCAGGCAGCGGAGGTGCTCCACAATCCAACAACCACGCCCGCGTCCGAGGTGATGTCCTCGAATGTCCCGTCGCCCAGGTTGCGGTAAAGCCGGTTGCCCCCGACGTTCGTGACGTAGAGGTCGTCGAATCCATCGTCGTCGAGGTCGCCGACGGCCACACCCTGTCCGTAGCCGTGTTCATCGATTCTGGCGTGGATCTGAGCCGGTTCAAACCGGGCGCCGCCACGGTTGCGGTACAGGTAATCCGGGGGACGAGCCAGTTCGTCAAGTGCGTCAGGAGCACCTCCCTGGGGGAGATACAGGTCCCAACGTTCATCACGATCGAAATCGAGCCAGGCGCAGCCCCCCCCCGTCGACTCAACCATGAGCGCCTTGGGACTGGCGCCGTTCTCGTAGGTGAAGTCGATGCCGGCGGCGGTCGCGACATCGCTGAATCGGGGAAACGTGATTGCGACGTCCTCGGCCGGCCCGGACCCGGCGACGACTGGATTGGGGCGAAACTCAAATGCGGGCCGGTCGGCAGTGGCTGGCGCGACCGTCGTTGGGGAAGGGATCGGGGGGGGCCTTTCATTGCAACCGGTGGCGACCAGCAGGAGGAATCCCGGTCCGATCCGGGCAACGGGGCGTCGGCGATGGTGAAAACAACGGCATTGCATGACTGCGGTGACCCGATTCATGGTCTGTCTCGACGGTTCGCCAGGGCCGGGAGGGTCATGGTGCCGTCGCGTGACCCCGATGAGCCAGCACGTGCTCCCGGAGCGCCTGGGCAACCTGCTGATCGTCGCACGAGGAGGCATCGAGGGCGATCCGTTCCAGCAGCGGATCGGAGACGGCCGCCGCTTCGGGGAGCAGGAGCAGTTCCTTCCGCAGTTCGTGGCCTTCCGCGGCGAGCCGGCCCATTTGTTCTGCCTCGGGCAGCTTCTTCAACCGCCGCAGCACTCCGGCATATTCGTTCCGGGCCCGTGGGCTCAGGGGATGGAGTTTGAGTGCCTGCTGCAGCGCCGCCTCCGCGTCGGCGAGGTCGCCCTGCTGGGCGTGCCACCAGCCGCGAAAGACCCACACCATGTGGTCGTCCGCGCCTGTCGTGTCCACCTGTTGCAGCAGTTGCGCCACGGCATGGAGATTTCCCTCCTCGACATGGCGTGACAGGAGGTACGACAACAGGACCGGATTGTGCGGGCTGTTGCGCAGCAGATCGTCCAGGTCGTTGAGCGCCTGGGCATCCTGTTCCGCGGCCGCGGAGGAGGCCGTCCGTCCGGCGTCCCGTTCACAATTCATGGCCGCATAGACGGCCAGGGGAATGATGAATTCTTCCGCGTCGGGATCGGACGCCAGCCAGCGCCCGATGAATTCAACGCCATTTGTCATGACCAGGTGGTCAGCGAGCAGCAGATACGTGTACGCTTCGCGCGGCGCCGCGCCGGCTTCGATCGCGCGGCGGATCGCCTGAAGCAACTTCGGTCGCTGGAGCGAGAATGCGTAGTAGGCGATGATGCGGCCGTGCGCCTCAGCGGCGCGCGGGTGGAGGTCCACGATCCGGCGGCACGTTTCCAGTCCCCGCAACGGCTGATTGAGGAGCGTCCATTCCAGTTCGGCCTTCTGCAGGTAGATTGCGATGGCCTGGGGATGATCCGGTGGGATGTGGTCCAGACAATCGGCCGCCCGCTGCGGCTCTCCCAGATCGGAAGCGGCTTCCGCCAGGAAGAGCCAGGCCTCACTGCTCGCGGGGTCCCAGGTGACCCACTGGCTGGCGGCCGCCTTTTCGGCCGCGGGATCAAGCCTGTCCCGCGCCTCGAGGCACCGCGTCCGGAAGGAGTTCGCGCGCCAACTCTGCCACGCCCGGAAACCGGGCCACAGACCGGCCAGGGCAATGATGACCAGCAGCGTTGTCGCCGGACGAAAACGCACAGACCCTCCGCGCGCCCAACGTCCCCGACGCGCCCCACCCGTCGAGTAAGGGATATTGTCACATAATCACGGCGTCCGTCAATGCGACGAGAGTTGTCGCACCAGTGCCACAAACTGGCGGCCACGGTCTTCATAACTGGCGAACCAGTCCAGGCTGGCACACCCGGGGGAGAGGAGGACGACGTCCCCGGGCTGCGACTGGGAGACGGCCCACGCAAAGGCCTCCGGGAGCGAGCCGGGCTTCACCACGGGGGGAGGCGCCGGTATGGACGCGCGAATCGCCTGTTCCATCGTGCAGGCTGTTTCGCCCAGCAGCGCGACGGCGGCGGTGCGCCGCGCGATGGCCGCGCAGAAAGGAGCGAGGTCAATTCCCTTATCGGAGCCGCCGGCCAGGAGGATCAGCCGCGGCCGGGGTTCAAAGGCCTCCAGGGCGGCCAGGGCGGCCTCCGGTGTGGTCGCTTTGGAGTCGTCGTAGAATCGGCGACCGGCGACGTCTCCCACGAACTGCAGGCGATGCGCCAGACCCGAAAACGACCGCACGCCGCGCTCAATGGCTTCCGGTTCGACGCCACACGCCAGCGCGACGAGTGCCGCGGCGGCGACGTTCCGGGCGTTGTGGCGGCCCGGCAGGCACGCGTTGTCACGGAGGTCGATATCACACGTGTGCTGGTCCAACGCGGCCACGACGCGGTTTGCCGTGACGCGGGCCGCGGCCGTGTTCGCTGTTGCGTCGCCGAACAGAAGCCGCCGGCCCGCCACCGGCCAGCTTGCGACGTCGGGGTCGTCGCCGTTCAGGATGGCCAGGCCGTCGCCGGACTGCCAGCGGAGGATCGTCTGCTTTGCGGTCCGGTACTCGTCGAGCGAGGCATGCCGGTCCAGGTGATTCGGAGTGAAACTGGTGACGACGGCAATCGTGGGGCTGCGTTGCAGCTCGTCGAGATCGGCCAACTGGAAACTGCTCAGTTCGAGGACGATCCATTCCTCGAGGTCAATGGCGTCAACATCGGGCAGCAGGCTGACACCGATGTTTCCTCCGAGCCGACAGCGAATACCGCCCGCCTGCAGGAGCGCGTGCGTCAGCGCCGACGTTGTGGACTTGCCGTTGGAGCCGGTGATGCCGACCACCCGTCCGCGGTGATGCATCCAGAAGAGGTTCATTTCGCTGGTGAGCGGGACGCCGGCGTCCACGGCCCGACAGAGAAAGGGACTGTCGCGCGGAACGGCCGGGCTGACGACCAGCAGGTCGACGTCGACAAAATCCTCCGGGACGTGACCTCCCAGATGAAAGCGGATTCCGTCGAGATCCGCGAGACGCCTGAGCGCCGGTCGCAATGCATCGGCGGACTTCAGGTCGGTTACAGTCACGGCCGCGCCGCGCCGGGCAAGAAAGCGCGCGGCGCCTTCGCCGCCGCCGAATGCGCCCAGCCCCATCACCGTGACTCGGAGACCCCGGTAATCACAGGCGCTCGATGGCCATCGTCTGTTGCGCGGCACGATCCTCGTCCTCGGGACAGGTCATCACCAGACCCGGTTGATACGCGGTTATTCCGCCCGAGTCCACATCAACTGCAGTCGTTGTTTGCGGGGTGGCCTGAATCCTATAGACTTGAGCAGTGGGCCCCTCCGGGCAGCGCCCGATCGGATCGCCGGTTCCTTCAGGACGGGCCGGCGCGGCGCTCCAGGTTCCACTTTCAGTATCCTCGTCGCCGGAACATTCGCAGGCTGCTCCCGCTCATGTCCGCCAGGCGTGATTCGCAATTCCGGACGGCAGCCGGCTCGCGGCGTTACCCCGCGCGGCGCGCGCTGATGTGGCTGCTGGTCGTCGTGGCGGTGGTGGGAGCGGCCATTGGGAGCAATGTCTGGTGGGAAGAACGCCCGCTGTCCAGGGCGGATTCCCTGCTGGAGGCGGGGGACCCCGATGGTGCGATGCGGCTGTTGAATCAATTCCTGCGGGAGCACCCCGGCCACGGCCGGGCCTGCGCGCTGAAAGCGCGGGCGCTCGTGGCCGTTGGCGACTCCGGCGCCGCCATCGACCTGTTCGAACGTGTCGGCGCTGAGGACGCCCGGGACTTTCATGCCTGGGCCAAGGCGCTGCTGCAGCAGCAGCAGTGGAGCGCTGCGGCCCCGCTGCTGGAGCATGTGCTGGAGGCCGGGATCGATCGCGCCGACGCGCTCCACGAGCTGGCCGCCTGCCGCGCGCGACTGGGAAACTACGGAGGTGCGATCTCGGCCGCCGAGGAGTTTGCCGGCATTCCGGAATTCGAGGCGCGCGGTCGGGTCCTGCTGGGCACCATTCACCGCGAAAAGGGGAACCTGCTGCTGGCCTCTGAGGCCTGGGATCGCGTGCTGGCATTGCGTCCGGAAGCGGACGATCTGCAGATCCCCGCGGCGGAATTTCTGCGCGAATTCGGCCGCGTGAAGCTCTCGGCCGGAGACCCGAAACGGGCCGTCGAATTGCTCGAACACAGTTCCCGCATTGAACCTGCGGCCGACACCCTGGAGTCCCTCGGCGAAGCGTACCTGCAATGCGGTCGAAAGGAGCAGGCCGGCAATGCGTGGCGTCAGACGCTGGACGCCGATCCCGCGAATTCCGCAGCGCGCATTGCGCTGGCGAATCTGGCGCTGCTCCAGTCCGATGCCCGAGCTGCGCAGGAATGGCTGAAACCTCTCGAAGCCGGTCCGGGCCTGACAAGCGAAGCGGCATTCCTGCTGCAGCGGACATACACACTTCTCGGCAATGCCGAAACCGCCCGGCAATGGAAGTCCCGCGCCGACGCGCTGCGGGCCAATGAGAGCGTCCGTCAGGTCGCGGATCAGTTGCTCCGGGACGCTCCGGAGTCGTCGTGGGCGCACGTGATCCGCGCCTATCGCTTTGCCCAGGAGGGGAACTGGATCGAGGCGGAACGAATCCTGAAGCCGATCCTTCCTGCGGCACAGGATCAGCCATTCATTGTGGCGCTGGCGCATGCTGTCGAGACTCGCGGTACGCTGCCCGCGCTGAGCGAACTGCCAGTGCATCAGTTTTGATCCTTGCTCTTCAAGGCCTTGCGGAACGCATTCCGGTGAATCCCTGGTCAGCGATGCCGATATGCCCCCACCCGCCCGTCCGATGATGCCGCGCCGCGCGGTGCTGTGGACAGCCGCGCTGGTCGCAGTCGTCCTTGCGATCTGGCTCACCCACCGCTTCAACTCCGCTCGCTCCGGCGTTCGTCCCATCACCGAATTGCCTGGGCTTCGCAGGGTTGACGCCGCCGACTGGCCGGAGTTCGTGATCCGCCAGGAGTCAATGGAGCCTGGTTGGGTGGCTGTTGCTGAACCGCATTCGGAGCCGGCGTACCGGACTCCCGTGGACCCTGATGCCGTTGGTCTGTTCGAGCCAGGGACGTGTGGTGAATGCCATCCTGCCGAATACTCCGGGTTTCTGGAAACGGCGCATGCCCGCACGTCGCGCTTGCCCGGGGCAGACTCGATCCTGGGCAGCCTTGAACCCGGGAAAAACAGGCTGACAACGAGATTGCCGGGTTTCGAATTCGACATGCTTCGGGACGGGAGCCGGTACTTTCAGCGACTGCGCGTGCAGCGCGACGGGACGCAGTATGAACTCGCGCAGCCGATCGATTTTGTCATCGGTTCCGGCAATCATGGCCAGAGTTTTCTCAGTTGGACCGGGGACCGGCTGTGCCAGATGCACGTCAGTTACTACACGGAATTTGCTCAGTGGACCAATTCGCCGGGCCTGTACCAGGACGGGACGGCGGATTTTTCGCGCCCCGCCACCGGACGCTGTCTGGACTGTCACGCGACCTGGTTCGCGGCGGACCCCAACGCCGTCAATCGTTATGATCCCCGCGAATTCCGGCTGGGAGTCACCTGTGTGCGGTGTCACGGCGCGGCGCGCAAACATGTGGACTATCATCGCGCGCATCCCGACGAAACCGAGCCGCGCGGCATCGTGCATCCGGGAGATCTGGACCGGGACGGGATGAATGAACTGTGCGCGCAGTGCCATTCGGGCGCAGGCAACCTGCGGCAGCCGCCATTTACATATCGCCCCGGACAGCCGCTCCGCGAATATGTGGAACTGGACATGAGCGATCAGAGCAGCGCCGACGATGACCCGCACAGCGCCAATCAACTGGCGCGATTAATGCGGAGCCGCTGCTATCAGGCGAGCGACGCGTTGAACTGCACCACGTGCCACGACCCACACCGACACGAGCGGGGCCAGGTCGAGTTGTTTTCACAGCGCTGCCGGCAATGTCATGCACCGGAGGCCTGTGGAGCGCGACGCCGCCTGTCTACCGCCGTGGACGACCGGTGCATACAATGCCACATGCCGTCCAGGCGGGATGCCGAAGTGACCGCCGCCGGTGTTGGCGGCCCCCTGATGCCGCTGTTGCGCGATCATCTCGTTGGAATCTGGCCGGATATCGCCGCTCTGATCGAGCGCGAAATCCGGGAACAACTGGACAAGCCTGACACCGCACTTCCCGGGTCTTCGCCCGATGAGCAGCCCTAGTCCCTGCGCGCGACGCCGTTGGAGCGGACTGGCGGCCTGCGGGTTATCGTTGATGGTCGCGGGCGGCGGATTGACCGGGTGCCGTGACTCAAGCCCCGTGGCGCCCGCCGCTTCCGCGGCGCGTACGCCGCCGTCTGTCAGGCAGGACAACGTCTCGACCACGGAGACGCGACCCGCGGCAATCCGATTCGCCTCCGTGCGGCTTCGCTCCGGGATCGAATTCTCGCACCGGAGCGGAAATTCGCCGGAGCGGCCGTTTCCTGCGGCAAACGGCAGCGGCGTGGGGGTCATTGATTACGACCGCGATGGGTGGTGTGACCTGTATTTTGCAACGGGGACAGACTTTCCGCTCGATCCGGCGCGCCAGTCGCCCGCCAACCGGTTCTACCGCGGGCGGAGTGCACGGCAATTCCAGGATGTCACGGCGGCCACCGGCACCGGCCATGCCGGATACAGTGCCGGTATCGCAATCGGCGACTTCGATGGCGACGGCTTTCCGGACGTGTACGTGGGCTGCTACGGGCCGAATGTCCTGTACCGCAACCAGGGAGACGGGACGTTTGCCGACGTCTCGGCGGAAACCGGGACGGCGGACGACCATTGGGCCACAAGCCCGGCCTTCTTCGATTTTGACAGCGACGGCCTGCTCGACCTCTACGTGGCCAACTATGCCCAGTGGACGCTGGAAACGAACAGGTACTGCGGAGATCCGGAGCACGGCAAGCGGATGTTTTGTGGTCCGACGACCGTGGCGCCCGAGCGCGACATGCTGTACCACAATGCCGGTACCGGCGTTTTTGACGACGCGACCGAGGGCGCCGGCATCTCAGGATTGCTCACCCGGACACAGGGCGTGCTGGCCGCGGACCTGAATGCCGATGGCTGGACCGACCTGTATCTCGGCAACGATATGAACCCCAATTCGCTGCTGATCAACCAGCGCGACGGCTCGTTTCGTGATACGGCAGAACTCGCCGGGGCGGCGTACGACCGCTCGGGCATGATTCAGGCCGGAATGGGAGTCACGACCGCCGACGCGAACCGGGACGGGACATTCGACCTGTTCGTGACGAATTACGAAAACGAAGCCAACGCCTACTACGAACAGATCGCCGATGGTTTCTATCAGGAAGTGGCCCATGTCCGCGGTCTGGCGGCGGCAAGCGTCCCCTGGATCGGATGGGGAACGTGTTTTGCCGATTTCAACCGGGACGGCTGGGACGACTTGATCGTGATCAACGGCCACACTGACGACAATCGGCACGAATTCGGCCGGGAGGGAAAGTACGCGCAGCCGGCGCACATGTACCTGAACCAGCAGGGACGTTTCGAACTGCTCCCGGGCGGCGTGGGAGACTATTTCGCTGCTCCGCACCCGGCGCGCGGACTGGCGCTGGCCGATCTCGATAACGACGGTGACTGGGACGTCGTCTGCTGTCACCAGGATCAGCCGCCGGAGTTGCTCAGCAACGAGTCGGGACCCGAAGCTGCCGGCCTGACGACGGTGCAATTACGATTCATTGGCTGCACGGCGAACCGTGATGCCATCGGGACGGTCGTCACGGCATCGATCGAAGGCGGAACGACGATCGAACAGGTGACGGGAGGCGGCAGTTACCTGAGTTCTTCAGAGCGACTTGTTTCGCTGACCATACCCGAACGTTTATCCGATCTGAAGTTGCAGATTCGCTGGCCGGGCGGGCGAGAAACAGTCAGCAACCTGTCGACGAACCGGGGGCGGATCGTCATCGTCGAACCCCGTGCCGGTGAGGCCGCACGAATCCAGGCCCGGCCCTGACATTGACGAAGCATCTGCATTCCGGGTCCGACAACGCGATTTCCGGTTCCGGGTGTGTGGACAACAGAGTGCCCCTTCAGGCAGAATGCGGGCACCTCGCAGCCCTCAGTTCCATTGCTCCCGTCGCCATTCGACGGTGATTCGTCTCCACAGGTTTCTCAGGAGTATCATCACGTGGAAACTCAGAATGAGTCGACGGCACTCCCGGAGCCCGCGGCAACCGCCGACCGGTTCAACGTCTTGCGCGTCGCGATCGCGGGATTGTGCCTCGTCGTACTGGCCGGCGTCATCTTTGTGATGGCCGTCTATTCCGTGGGACCGCCGCAAAGACTGGTCCAGGCCACCGGGACAGTGACCTGGGACGGGAAACCGGTCACCGTCGGGGCCGTGATGACGGTGCTCGAGAATGACCCCACGTTTTCGTCGATCGGCGCTCTCGATCAACAGGGTCGGTTCACCTTGTCGACCAATGGAGAAGCGGATGGAACGGCCGTCGGACGGCACAAACTGGTGGTGGCGTCCTTTGGAGACGGAATGCCGCCGCCGCCACTGGTCCCGGCCGAATACACGACTCTGCCGACGACGCCGCTCGTCATCGACGTCAGCAGCGACCCGGCCCGGAATCATTTCGAGATCAAGCTGACGGGAGAGTTGCCGAAGCGCGGGAATCGACCGCCGCCGCGTGAGGGTGAACCGCCCGACGCACCAGCGAGTCCCCCGCGTCCGGGCGGCGCGGCAGCCGCAGCCGAAGGGGCGGCGCCCGATTCGGAGAGTGGAACTGCAACGCAGGAGCAATCGAACCCGGGTTCTCCCTGAATGCAGGGGAAGGACGCAGAGTTCTGTTCCGGCACTGTCGATGATGGCCGGCTGGAAGAGTGCCGCGCGGAATCACGAATCTTAAAAGTCCGGCCCCGCCATCGGGCGAGGCCGGACCGCATCTCTCGACGAAACCTCGTTTTCGAAGTCGTCAGTTCGTCGTCGTCGTACCCGCCCCTTCCGTCTTCGTCTGTTCGTGCTCCTTCTGTGCCTCCTTGGGGCCGCCCATCATTCTCCGGCTCTCCTCTTGCCAGTTCCTCTGCTGTTCGGGCGCAGGATTTGTCCCGGTGGCTTCGGTCGCCGGCGCGATCTCGGACGAAGTCCCGCCGCAACCGGCAAGCGCCACACTCGTCAGCAGGATACCGCAACACATGATCAATCGGATCATTACACACTCCTCGGTCAGTTGATGAAATCTACGGTGGCCGCCCGGAGCATAGCAGAACCCGTCGATTTCTGCATGTTCAGGGACGATTCAGTCCGCCATTCTTGACTGGTCTTCGATGGAGTTCAAGCTCCGAGATGATCTTCTGCCATTCCCCGGCTTCACGCGGACATTGCAGGTCCCGGTAGAACTGTTCGACTTCACGCAGGCCTGTCGGCTGATCCAGGTGCGTGAGCACCTCCTTCAGTCTCCGGTGCAGGTCCAGTTCCATCAGTTTTTCGACGCGGTTGGAATCGGCCAGCGCCTGCTCCGCTTCCGCAGTCCTGCCGAGGATGGCGAGACAGCGTGACCTGCGGTACATGGTCAGCCGATCCGAAGGCCCCGGCCACTCGGTCAGCGCGAGGCGGTAGAATTCCTCTGCCACGGCAAACTGCTGACGAACTTCCTGGTGAATCATCCCCGCAATGCGCCAGTAATGATAACCACGCGCCGGCTGGGGCCACTTCTCGAAGACCGCTTCCGCCCGTTCCAGTTGCCCCAGTTCAATCAGCATTTCGGTCAGGTTCGCCACATAGAACGGCTCACTCAGGGCCGCCGCCGGATCGGCAATTCCGTCCAGCAACTCCAGTCCGATCTCGCGTTCCCGGTTCCGCAGGTGCCATTGGGCAAAGGCGGCCACAATCTCCGGTGCTGTCGGATCCAACTGCACGAAGCGATGCAGGCGGCGATAGACGACCGCCTCGCTCGTGACTTCTCCCGGAGCGCGGAACCCCATCAGGCCGTCCAGTTCACCACAGCCGGACAGCGGACTGAACTGCGTCAGATACA
>CAZWGW010000029.1:0-19365 GCA_964633565.1 uncultured Planctomycetaceae bacterium | reverse complement strand
ATTGGAGTACGCGAGCCACGTCCCGTCCGCCGACCAACTCGGCAACGCGCCGCGCCCGAGGTCCTCGACGGCGCCGTCGTTCAGGTTGACGACCAGAATTGGCGCGTCTCTGCCGTTTTGCCCTTCTTTCCAGCCGTCAAGTGCGACTCGCGTCCCGTCCGGCGACAATTCAGGGGTATAGGCGGAGGGATAGTCCTTCAGCGTCGCGAGTTCCCACGCCTGGCTGCCGTCGGCCCGCGTGGCGTAGATCTTCGGCGCGAACTCATCATCTCCCGCGAGCGCCGCTTTCAAGCCGGTCACCGTCAACGCGGTCAGCAGAAATGCGAGCGATTTCATGGGCGACTCCCAGTTCCACGATGGGGCATGTTACCCAATTCGCGTCGAAATCGAGAACCCCGATCAGGGAGGGAACACTGATTTCCACTAATCCACACTAATCGGCTGAATTGCCGGTCTGGCGGGAGCCTGAGCCGCTTCGCGAAAAATCAGTGGTCATCAGTGTTGATTAGTGTTCCTCTTCCCTTTCTTCTGACGGACACTGCCGCGTGTTGACGCCGTCTCGATCAGCCCCCGCAGCCGCCGCAGGTTGACGGCGTCCATCTCCTCGCCGTCCCGTTGTTCCTTCTTCGTCTCCAGGTACATCGGCAGGTCCGTAAACCGCGGGTCGTTCAGCAACCGCCGGAACGGTTCCAGGCCAATCTCCCCCTCGCCGATGTGTTCGTGCCGGTCGACGCAGCTCCCGAGTCCCTTTTTGCTGTCGTTGAGATGAAAGCCCCGGACGCGGTCGATGCCGATCACGGCGTCGAGTTCGCGGAACGTCGCCTCGTACTCCTCCGGCGAGTGCAGCGGATATCCGGCCGCAAAGATGTGGCACGTATCGATGCACACCCCCATCCGGTCGCTCTGTGCGCTGTGCTTCAGGATGTACGCCAGGTGCTCGAACCGGTGTCCCAGGTTCGTCCCCTGTCCGGCCGTTGCTTCCAGCCAGATCTCCGTGCGAATTCCCTTCGTCTCGCCGCACACTTGATCGAGTGCCCCCACGATCCGCGCCAGCCCGGCCTCTTCGCTGCTGTCGACGTAGCTCCCGGGATGCATGACCACGCCGTCGAGGCCCAACGCCTCGGCCCGCCGCAACTCGTCGATGAAGGCGTCGATCGACTTCCGCCACAAGGCGTCGTCCGGACTGGCGAGATTGATGAGGTAGCTGTCGTGCGCGCAGGGATGCCGGACGCCCGTCCGCTCCAGCGCCTCGCGGAACAGCCGCACGTCCTCCTCCGACAGCGGCTTGCCCTTCCACTGGTTGTTGTTTTTCGTGAAGAGCTGGACCGTGTCCATGCCCAGTTCGGCGGCGGTGTCGACGGCCTTGTAGTAACCGCCGGCGATGGAGTTGTGGGCGCCGAGGAGGGGCATGGCTCGTTATCGCGGAGACCGGAGAGAACTTCCGTGTGGATTCTGGCAAATCGTGTCGCCGCACAGCCCTTCAAAATGCGATTGTTCCATTCAGGATATCTTGCGGTAGAACGGCATTGACCGAAGCATATCGAGCGAAGTCCTGCACATTGAATGTCAGCAGATTCACGACGCCATGCCGGAGCATTGCGGCTACCAGCCGCGTGTCGTGTGCCTTTTTGCCTTTGACTTCATGTCCCACAACGAGAGCTTCCCACTGGACGTATATGGCTCGTTCATCGCGCAAGTACCGAAACAGCGCCTTCATCGCATTCAATTCGATTTCTGCCTCCGAGACACTCATCCACAGACCATAGTTTGCAATCGGACGCGTCGCCACGGACCAGAACTCGTAGAGGATCTGCGGAACAATTACGGGTTCATGTCCCAGTTGGCGCAGCCTCGCCAGAGCGCGCGCGGCTTCCGCATGATGCGCATGCCCTGGTTCAATCGATCGCAGCAACACATTCGTGTCGATCAGCACTCGCATCAGTCGTACATGCACTCACGGCTGTCGTCAAAATGCGGGTTGCGCGAGCGATGACCCGCGATCCACACCTGAAACTGCTGGTTCCATTCGTCAAACGGCACAGGTTTGACGGCAGCACCGTTCTCGTCCGATTCCAGTTGCTGTTGGACCAGGTCCTGTACGTAATCGGCAACGTTGCGGCCGCACTCGGCCGCTCGCCGTTCAAGCTCAAGTTGCTGCTCGCGCGACAGTTGCAACGTCATGTTCATACATTCAATTGTATCGCAAAGTCTGTCGATGCTCTATCGTTCGGCGAATTCACACGAAGCGATCACCCCGCGCGGTTGCATCCACTCCATTCCGCCCGATAATGCAATTTCCAGCCTTCGGCCACCCGCGACATTCGTCGCGGAACACGGTCATGCCTCGCAAGGGACCAGACTCATGCTGACGCGGCAGCAATTCTCGGTGTATTTTCTCATGGCGGCACTGTGGCACGGACTCGCGGCCACGACTGCCCTCGCGGACCCGGCCGATGATGCCGGGACAATCCTCGACACCAGCGGCGTGCGCGGCGGGCTGGTCGTACACCTCGGCTGCGGCGACGGCACGCTGACTGCGGCGCTCCGCGCCAACAATTCGTTCCAGGTTCACGGCCTCACCCGCGACGCCGCGCAGGTGGCGACAGCCCGGGCGAACATCCGGAAACTCGGCGTGTACGGCGACGTCGCCGTCGACCGGCTGGACGGCAACCGGCTTCCGTACATCGACAACCTCGTCAACCTGCTCGTGATCGAAGACCAGGGAGACGTGCCGCTGGACGAAATCCTGCGCGTGCTCGTCCCGAACGGCGTGGCCCTGACGAAGAGCACGGACGGCGGCTGGACGAAGACCGTCAAACCGCGGCCGGAAACGCTGGACGACTGGAGCCACTACCTGCACGACGCGTCAGGGAATGCCGTCGCGCACGACGACGTCGTCGGCCCGCCGCAGCACCTGCAATGGGTCGGCAACCCGCGCTGGTCGCGGCACCACGACCGCATGGCCAGTATGAGCGCCATGACCTCCACCGGTGGCCGTCTGTTTTACATCATGGACGAAGGGAGCCGGATCTCGATCCAGATGCCGTCGAAGTGGAAGCTCATCGCGCGGGACGCATTCAACGGGACGATCCTGTGGAAGCGGGACATCCCGACCTGGCAGAACCATCTCTGGCCATTGAAGAGCGGACCGACGCAACTCTCCCGCCGGCTCGTGTCGACCGATGACGAGGTGTACGTCACGTTCGGGCTGGAAGCGCCGCTGACGGCCGTAGACGCGGCCACCGGTGAAACGCTGCGCGAGTACGCCGACACGCCAGCGACCGAAGAGTTCATCAAGGAAGGGGAGACGCTGTTCCTCGTCGTCAACAAGGCCGCGCACGAACTCAAAGACTTCACTCCGCTGCACAATACCGGGGACCAGGGACGCGTCGCCGGGGAGTTCCTCTGGAACGAAGAGCCACGCGTCGTGATGGCGTTTGAGTCCGAAACCGGCAGACAACTCTGGGCGAAAGCGACGCGAATCGCGCCGCTGACGCTGTCCGCGGACGCCGGACGGGCGTATTTCCACGACGGCGAGCGGCTGCACGCGCTCGACCGAAAGTCGGGAGAACTCGCATGGTCGTCGGAACCGGTCTCACGGCGGCAGGCGGTCACATTCAACTTCGGCCCACGGCTGGTCATCTACCAGGATGTGGTCCTGTTTGCCGGGGGCGACGGCAAAGTCACCGGCTTCGAGAGCGCCACGGGCAAGGAACTCTGGTCGTCGGAGCATCCCAACTCGGGCTATCAGTCGCCGCAGGACCTGATGGTGATCGACGGTCTTGTGTGGTTTGCGGGGACGACGCAGGGGAACCAGGACGGCGTGTTCAAGGGACGAGATCCGCGAACGGGCGAAGTCAAGAAGGAGTTTCCGCCGGACATCAATACCTACTGGTTCCACCACCGCTGCTACATCGCCAAGGCGACGGACAATTTCATCATTCCCTCGCGGACCGGGATCGAGTTCGTCGACATCGACGCCGAGCACTGGGACATCAATCACTGGGTCCGCGGCGGGTGCCTGTATGGCGTGATGCCCTGTAACGGGATGGTCTATGCACCGCCGCACGATTGCGCCTGCTACCCCGAAGCAAAGCTGTTCGGCATCAATGCGCTGGCCCCGGCCGCCCCAACGCGACCCGTGCCGCGCGAAGTCCCGGATGAGGGCCGACTGGAACAAGGCCCGGCATGGGGAACGGAACTGACGGTCACGAGCGATGAGCAGGCCGACGAGGAATGGCAGACTTACCGGCACGACACCGAGCGCAGCGGCTATCGCGCCAAGCCGCTCCCGACCGACGTGACGGAAACCTGGTCGGTCAAGCTCGGCGGGCGACTGACGCCTCCAGTGATCGCGGGGGGCCGCACTTATGTCGCGCAGGTCGATGCGCATACGCTGCATACGTTCAACGCGCAATCCGGAGAGGCCGACTGGACGTTCACCGCCGGCGGCCGGATCGATTCGCCGCCGACCGTCGACCAGGGGCGGGTCGTATTCGGTTCTGCGGACGGTTGGGTGTACTGCCTCCGCGAGACCGACGGCGCCATTGTGTGGCGCTTCCGGGCCGCCCCGGAAGACCGCCGGCACACTGCGTATGAGCAGCTCGAATCGGTCTGGCCCGTCCACGGCAGCGTGCTCGTGCGCGAGAACACTGTGTACTGTGTCGCCGGGCGGTCGATCTTTCTGGACGGCGGCCTGCGGATGCTGCGGCTCGACCTGGCGACTGGGAGAAAACTCTCCGAGACACTTCTCGATGATCGTAATCCCGAATCAGGGAATGATTTGCAGGAAGTGCTGCAGACGCTCCAGATGCCGGTCGGCCTGCCCGACATCCTCTCCAGCGATGGCCAGTTTGTGTACATGCGGTCGCAGAAGTTCGATTTCGAAGGAAACCGGCTCGACGTCGGACCGCATTCCGGCAACGCCGTGGTGCAGGGGGGGACGCAGCGCGGCGAGGGGGTGCATCTGTTCGCGCCGACGGGCTTTCTCGACGAGTCGTGGTTCCACCGTTCGTACTGGGTCTGGGGCCGCAGCTTTGCCGGCGGACACAACGGCTACTATCAGGCCGGACGGTTCACCCCTTCTGGCCAGATCCTCGTGACCGGCGCGGGCTACGTGTACGGCTATGGCCGCAAGCCTCAATACTACAAGTGGACGACGACGATGGAACGGCAATTGTTCGCCGCCGGGACCGACCCGCCGACCGTCGACCTGGAAAAGCTCGCGGCGCCCGCCGGAGGGGCCGGCAATTCGCAAATCGGCTTCGACAACTCCGCCAGCCTCAACCCGGCGAACAAGCCGCTGACGGTCGAGGCGTGGATCAACGCCAACCGACCGGCCGGCGTCATCGTCGCCCGCGGCGGACCGGCGGAGGGCTTTGCCCTCACGTTGCAACAGGGGAAGCCGCAGTTTCTCGTGCGGTCGGAAAGCAAGCTCGGCACCGTGGCCGGCCCGCGGCGGATCGTCGGCGAGTGGCACCATGTGGCCGGAGTGTTGACCGCAGACAGACAGATGCGGCTGTATGTCGACGGTCAACTCGTCGCCAGCGGCACGGCCCCCGGGCTGATCTCCAAAGACCCCGCGCAGCCGATGGAAATCGGCGCCGACAACGGCAGCGCGGTCGGCGAGTACCAGTCGCCGCAGGGCTTCACGGGGCTGATTGACGACGTGCGGCTGTACATGACGGCGCTCGACGACACGGCGATCAAGGGGCGGTACGACAATCCCTCCGGCGCGGCCGAAGCGGAACCGGTGCTGTGGGTCGACTTCGACGAAGCCGACGCCCGGGACCGCTCGCAGTATCGCAACAACGGCACGATCGTCGGTGCGGAGCCGTTTGACGGCCGGTTCGGCCGGGCGATGAAGTTCGCGGGAGGGAACAACCGTCGCGCCGGCAATGCCGGGCAATCGGGCAACTCGTTCGTCGAGAACAAGTGGACGCAGGACCTGCCGATCTACGTCCGGGCGATGGTGCTGGCGGACCGGACGCTGTACCTCGTCGGCCCCGCCGACATCATCGACGAAGAGGAGACGTTCAAGCGGATCACAGAAGGGGATGAGACCGTCAAGCCGCTGCTGTCGGAGCAGGATGTTGCGCTCGATGGAGGGAAAGGTTCGCAGTTGCTGATCGTGGACGCCGACACCGGCGAAATGAAGGGGAAACTCGATCTCCCGTCGGTGCCGGTCTGGGACGGTCTGGCCGCGGCGCACGAGAGGCTGTACCTGACAACCGCCGACGGGAGGCTGGTGTGTCTGGGCGCAAAATGATCCGGCGCGCAGCCGGCACCCGACGGCCCGCCCACGTCGCACCACGAGTCTCCCGTTTCAATCGAGCGACTTTCGCACGCGCACGACCCCTGCCGGCGTGTCGTAGCGTACCTCGAACCCCCGCCGCTCGAAAATCTGGATCATCCGCGGATTGTCCGGCGCAGTCTCCGCGACCACCCGTGCAATCTTCCAGTTCCGGCAGATTTCCAGACAATAGTCCGTGAGCAGCGACCCCAGACCTTGCTCCTGCCACGGGTCGCCGACCAGCACAGCGTATTCCGCCTCGCGATGGTCGGCGTCCGCGATCACCCTTCCGACTCCCAGCAGCCGCCGCTCTCCATCCTCCTGCCGCTCGGCCACGATCGCCAGTTCGCGATCGTAATCAATAAAGCAGAACTTGGTCGCCATTTCGTGCGTCGTCGCCTTGAACATGTGCCGGAACCGCAGTCGCAGCGATTCCGGCGAGCAACTCGCCAGCAGTGCGTGCCACAGCGGCTCATCTTCGGGCCTGATCGCCCGCAACAGGACCGGAGTTCCGTCCCTGAGCGTCCCCTGCCGCGTAAACTCCTCCGGGTAAGGGCGAATCGACAGATGTGAGTAGGGCCGCGCCCCCTGCAGCAGCGCCGCGCGATCCACCACAACGCGCGCATCCAGGGCGATCACCGCGTCCGGCGTCACCAGCAGCGGGTTGACGTCCAGTTCCGACAGCGCGGGCGAATCGGCCACCAGGTACGAAAACCGGATCAGCACTTCGATCAGCCGGTCCACATTGACCGCTGGCCGACCCCGGTACCCGCACAGCAGCGGCCATGACCGGAGTGACTCCAGCGCGCGGCGCGCCAGCCGTTCGTTCAACGGCGGCAACTCCAGCGCCCGGTCGTGGAACAGTTCCGCCGCGGTCCCGCCCGCCCCCACCAGCAGCACCATGCCGAACACCGGATCGCGCTTGGCGCCGAGGATCAGTTCCACGCCACCCGGGGCCGAGACCATCCGTTGCACCGTGACTCCCTCGACGGTTGCATCCGGCCGGCGTTCTCCGGCGCGACGTACAATTCCCTCGTATGCCGCCCGGACCTGGCGCTCGTCGACCAGGTTCAACTCGACCCCGCCCACGTCTGTCTTGTGCGTGATCTGCGGGGAAAACACCTTGAGCGCCACGGGGTAACCGAGGCCGTTGGCCAGTCGGGCCGCCTCGTCGGCCGAGCGCGCGACGAGCGTCTCCACGACGGGGATTTCGTACGCTTTCAGGATCGCCTTGGACTCGCTCTCCGTGAGCACGTCGCGGGCCTCGCTCCGCACCGCGTCCCACACGCCCCGCAGCCTCTCGCGATTGAGCGGAAACTCAACCGGGACCTCGCGCGGCGTTTCGTACAGCACCTGCCGGTTCCGCGAATACGTCACCAGGTACATGAACGCCCCGACCGCTTTCTCCGGCGACTCATACGTCGGGATCCCCGCGGCATTGAATGCCGCAACCGCTTCGCGCATCCGCCGGCCCCCCATCCACGACGTCAGCACCGGCTTGCGCGCCCGATGCGCCACCTCGATCAGCGACTGCGCCGCGCCGGTCGGGTCCGTCATCGCCTGCGGCGAGAGAATTGCCAGCACGCCGTCGACTTCTTCGTCCGTCAGCACGATTTCCACCCCGCGCGCGAATCGTTCGGGGGTCGCGTCCCCCAGCACGTCCACCGGGTTCCCGTGCGACCACGCAGCCGGCAACTCCCGGTCAAGCTGCTGCAGCGTCCGGGTGGAGATCGGCGCCAGTACGCCACGCCGCGCCAACAGTGCATCGGTCGCCATCACGCCGGGCCCGCCGGCGTTCGTGACGATGGCGAGCCGCGGTCCGCGCGGCAGCTTCTGCCGCGCCAGCAGTTCGGCACAGTCGAACAGGTCGTTGCTCTCCGACACCCGCACGATCCCCGCCCGGGCAAAAGCCGCCTCGTAGACCGCGTCCACACCCGCCATCGCCCCGGTGTGCGACGCCGCCGCCTTTGCCGATTCCGCAAACCGCCCGGCCTTGTAGGCAATGATCGGTTTGTCGCGCGTAAACGCGCGGGCCGCCGACAGGAACTGCCGTGCGTTCGTGAGCGACTCCACGTACAGCACAATGGCATTCGTCCGCGAGTCGAGCGCGCAGTAGTCGATCAGGTCGTCGACCCCGACGTCCAGCATGTTCCCCAGCGACACGAAGTACGAGAACCCGATCTCTTCCTGCATTGCCCAGTCCAGCACGGACGTGCACAGCGCTCCCGACTGCGAAATGAACGCCACATGTCCCTTCGCCGGCATGTCCGCGGCAAAACTGGCGTTCAGTCTCGCGTGTGGCGCCAGCACACCCAGGCAGTTCGGGCCGATGATCCGCAAGCCGGGATACTTCTGCCCCTCGGCACGAACGGCCTCTTCCAGGGCGGCGCCGGCGCTCCCCGTTTCCCGGAATCCCGCCGACAGGATGATCAATCCGCAGGTCCCCGTCGTGCCGCATTCAGCAACGATTGCCGGTACAGACGGCGCCGGTGTGCAGATGATCGCCAGGTCCGGCACTTCGGGCGCGGCGGCGATGCTCGGGAAACACGTCAGCCCCTCGATGGCCTGATGCTTCGGATTGATCGGATAGATTCCACCCGGGAATCCACCCCCCTGGAGATTCCGCAGCACGGCGTTGCTCACCGTCCCTGGCCGGGGGCTGGCCCCGACCACCGCCACGCTCCGGGGATGAAAGATCCTGTCGAGATTGCGTACCGCCATTGGTCCCGGATTCCTGTTCCAAGGCGGCGTTGGGCGCCTGCCCCTTTGTCTGCGTTCCCCGACACTGGCTGCAAATGCAATACGCCGGAAGCGATTACCGCTTCCCGCTCCTGCCGACTTTTGCCCGCTTTCGCGTTGGCTTCCGCGTTGAAGCCGCTGCGGCCCTTACTTTTGCGGGTCTCCGGCGGCCTGACAAGCGTCCCGACGCCTTCGGCGCCGCATCTCCGATATACATCCGCACGAAGTCCAGTGCGGAGATCAGGCCGTGCAAGTAGCACTTGTCATCGACGACCAGCACGCGATGCACGTGTTTCTCGATCATCAGCTCTGCCGCCGCATGGAGGGGCGCCTGCGGCGGCACGGAAACGAGGGACCGCGACATTACTTCGCGGACTTTCAACTCCGGGAGCTGATCGACCGCTCCTCCGACCCGCATGTTTTCCCATTCCTGCGCATCGAAGTTGAAATACGACCCCACCCGTTCTTCGACTTCGTCGTCTGCCCGCTGTGCCTGCTCGTATTCCAGCGCCAGGATGTCCGCCGCCGAGACGACCCCCACACAATGGTCGTTGTGGTCCAGCACCGCAAGGCCGCTGACACGGTTCTCGATCATCTGGCTCATTGCTTCGCGGATCGTCTCCGCCGGTCCCACAGTGACCACGTCCCGTTGCATCACGTCAGCTGCTTTCAGGTCCTTGCGCATGGCTCTCACCTTTCCTGATGCGGTGAAAATGGCGGCTTCTCGATGTTCCCTTCACAACACCTCTGCCTGTCACTCAGCACGATCCGTGCCACAGCCCTGGTTCCGGCGCATGCAATTCCAGCGGCGCGTAGCAGGGCGTCGCGCCGCTCAATCCGCCATGGTCGCACGCGCTCTTGTGCGCGATTTGGCACATTGTTCGCTCGTTGAACAGGATCATGCACAGCGCCACGCGTTGTGCGGCGTTCTCACGCGAATCTTCGCAATACGCGGAAGGGAGGTTGCCATGGCGGATGTCCTCTTGACTCTCACCGCGGAAGAACGGGAATTCCTCATCGACCATCTGGCAAGGGGCCTCTCGCAGACCCGGATCGAAGAGCACCGCACCGATTCCCTCAGGTTTCGCGAACGGGTGCACCACGAGGAAGAGCTGTTGGAGAAACTGCTGGCCAAGCTTCGTGCATGCGTGAATTAGCGCCTGCGGCCATCCCGGCGACCGGGTGTGCAGCGGTGCCCGACTGTGCGATCTGGAGCGCTTCGTGTGGACAGCTTGTGCCCGTCCGGCATGCCGTTTTCCTCCCCGTCACTGGCATACGCTTTGCCCACATCATCGCCCGGTTCAACGTCGAGAGGAATTCCGTTCCATGCCCAACGACCTGTCCAATGTGAAGCTGAACAAGCCCTGGCTGGTCGCCGTGTGGCCCGGCATGGGCCATGTCGCCATCAGCGCCGGGTTTTATCTGATGTCCAAACTGGAGATGCACCTGCTGGCGGAATTCTCCGCGCGCGGTCTGTTCGAAATCGAACACATCGAAGTCAAGCATGGCCTGATTCGCGCCGCCCGGCTTCCCCGCAGCCGCTTCTTTGTGCGGCGCGACCCGCACGAACAGCATGACATCGTCGTCTTCATCGGCGAAGCCCAGCCTCCTGCCGGCAAATACGCGTTCTGCGAAAAGCTGATCGAGTTCGCCAGACAGCTCGGAGTGGAACGCGTGTTTACGTTCGCTGCGATGGCGACACAGATGCACCCCGAGCACGCCTCGCGCGTGTTCGTCGCCGCCACCGACGACCAGTGCCTCGACGAACTGCAGCAGTTCGACGTCGAGTTGCTCGAGGAGGGGCACATCAGCGGGCTCAACGGCATCCTCCTCGCGGCAGCGGCGGAGCACGGTGTCGACGGGTACTCACTGCTTGGCGAGATGCCGCACATCTTCGCACAACTCCCTTTCCCCAAGGCGTCGCTCGCCGTGCTGGAGGTGTTCACGAGACTGGTGGGAATCGAGCTGGACTTCTCCGAATTGGAAGAGCAATCACGCGCGATGGAAGAGCAGTTGGGGCAGGTCCTGGCCCGTGTCGAACAGGCGCTGACGCAGCAGGAAGAAGGCCCCGAACCGGAGGCCTCTGAGTCGGCCGCCGAGGAGGAACCGGAACCCCTGCTCAGCCCGACCGATGAACAGAAAATCGAGTGGCTGTTCGAACAGGCCGCCCAGGACCGCACGCGCGCCTATGAACTGAAGGCCGAACTGGACCGACTGGAGGTCTTCAAGGACTACGAAGATCGATTTCTGGACCTGTTCCGCAAGTCGGAGTGACTCCGGACCACCTTGCCGTTGGCAATTTCCTGCGTGCCGGGCGGATTGCGGCTGACCGATGCCATCCTATCCCGGAATCAGCATCCGCCCCGCCCATCACTTCCGGAAATCGAGCCCCTTGTCGTCCGGCGGCGCGCCGACCACCTGAAAGTGAAATGCCCCTCCCTTCGGCGGCGTGATCTCCGCCAGCATCACGCCCCCTTCATCCGGCTCCAGCGCCAGATTCGCGCCGTCAAGCGCATACACGCCGCTGACTTTCGTCTCCTTGCCGCCGGCGGTATAGGCCCAGGTGAATTCCCCTTTCTCGGTCAGCGTGAGCGCGAAGCTGGTGTTGTCGGCCCCTTTCGCGTTCCATTTACCGACGACGTCCGCCGGCGGAATCGTGACGGCCGGTTCCCCCTCTGCTTCCGGCGCGGGGGGCGTGGCCGGCGCGCCCGGCACCGCTTCGGGACCGGCGGTCATTTCCAGCAGTTGCCGGGCGACCTGGTCCGATGGCTGCAGTTCGACCAGCTTCTTGAACTGTGCGGCGGCCGCCTCGGTGTGGCCGGCCGTCAGGTAGTGATACGCCAAGAGCAGTCGCAATTCGGGCGCATTGGGACTCTGGTCCCGCGCCTGTTCCAGGGCGCGCAGTTGTTTGGTGTAGGTTTCGATGCTGGCGTAGAGGCCGCTCATCGTCGTCCAGTCCCAGCCCGGTCCGACGGCAAGGACCGCGTGCAACCCGGCCGCCGCGTCCTTGTATTTCCCCATTGCAAAGAGCACCAGCGCGCGGAACTCGTGCAGCACGGCGTCGTCGGGCATCGACGCCAGCGCCGTGTTCACGCCGTCCAGCGCAGCCTGGTAGTTGCCGTCGAGGAACGCCTGCCGCGCCTGATCGAAGGCCGCGAGCGCCGGGTCCTGCGCTGCCTCAGGAGGCGCCTGGCCGGAGGCGGCCAGTGCGTCGGCCGACTGTTCGTAGACCACCAGCGGCTGTGAATAGTCGATTGTGACCGTGCTGCTGACCGGATACGGTTGGTAGTAATACGGGTTGTAGTAGGGGTAGTAGCCGAACCAGTAGTTGAGGCGGTTGACGCCCCATGTGGTGAGGCCGAACGCGGCTGCGACGGGGTGCTCGTTCCACATGTGGTGCCACCAGTCGCCGTAATGGCCGCCCCAGCAACCGTGGTGCCAGCCGTCGTGGTGGTCCCAATTGTGGCCGTACCAGTCCTGCCAGTCCTCGCGGACGTCGTCGCGACGGTCAAAGCGGTTGTCCATGCGGTCCTGGAGATTGTCCCGGCGGTCACCACGGTTCTCCTGGCGATTGTTCAGCCAGTCCTGGCGGTTGTCGAAGCGGCCGCCGTCGCCGTAGCCGGGTCGGTC
The DNA here is from genome assembly GCA_964633565.1 of uncultured Planctomycetaceae bacterium. GTDB lineage: Bacteria > Planctomycetota > Planctomycetia > Planctomycetales > Planctomycetaceae > CAZWGW01. Next base: position 6,704 of record CAZWGW010000029.1, on the reverse strand, counting down.
GCCCAAGCCGGGTCGGTCGCCGATTCCGGGCCGGTCGCCGCCAATGCCGGGGCGGTTTCCCAGTCCCGGCAGCGTGGTCGGCCGCTCACCCAATCCCGGACGACTGGCAATGCCGGGACGATCCGCGGTCCCCGGCCGCGTGCCCGGCAATGTCGAGGGTCGGTCGCCGATTCCGGGCCGTGTCGAGGGTCGGTCGCCGATTCCGGGCCGTGTCGTGGGTCGCTCGCCGATTCCGGGCCGTGTCGTAGGGCGGTCGGCGATTCCGGGCCGCGCGCCGGTCCCAGGGCGCGTCGCGGGAAGTTGGGAAATTCCTGGACGGGATCCACCGCCTGGCTTGGGAAACTCGACGACTCCGGGACGAGTGCCCGGCGAAGTGCCCGGACGGCTGCCGATGGACGGCGTCGAGGGCCGAGTTGAGGGACGCGCCCCCGTGCTCGGTCGTGAGGGGGTGCTGGGACGGGCGCTCGGGCGTTGAGTTGGCCGGGGTGCACTGAAACCGGGGTTGCGATTGATCGACGGCGACGGCCGCGACATGCCGCCGCCGCGCATCCCCCCTCCGCCGCCGCGCATGCCGCCCCCTCCACCGCGACCTCCCCCTCCGCGGCCCCGGGCAAAGGTCTCCGCGAGAGGGATGCTCAGCAGGGCCGCGACAATGGCCGCCAACAGCGTGGTTTTGCAGGAGCGTGTCATGGTAGTTCCCTTGTCATCGCCAGGGCTCGACGCGGTACGTTGACTCTGGATTCAGGTGTGGCCCGACCGTCGATTGACATCGGCGGCTCATGGCTCGGCGGCGGTCTGCCGCGCCGGCGCCTTGCGGGTCAGCGTGATTGAAAAATCGGGCAGCCGCTCATCGCCGGCGAGCCGGTCGGTCGTGGTGACGATAATGTGGTCGTTGTCGAGTTGCCGAAATGTGCGCGTTGCAGAGACGGACGCCCCGTCCGCGCTGGTACCGGAGAGCTTCGAGACCCATTCCTCTCCTGTGTACGCCCAGCGCGCTTCGCCGAACCCGCCCGCCGAGTCGAAGATCCACGCGCGGAACTGTTTCGCCTGCGGGTCCCAGCCGATGCGCTGCGTCCCCTTGATGGCGATCTCTCCCTCGCGCCGCATCTGAAAGTCCTGCAGGAGAAAACTCCTGTTCTCGTCCCAGCGGCAGGAGGTTTCGACGACGCCGTCCGCCCCTTCGTCGATCCAGTCGCCCACGAGCCACTCCAGGTCGCGGAGCGTGTCGTAGTTCGAGAGGACCTCCTTTTCGTGAGAGCGCACGGCCGCCATCCGCCAGGCGCCGTCCTGCTTGAGGTGCACGACGATATAGCGCGAGCGCGACGTGAGCAGTTCACCATCGGGGAAGTACTGCGTCGAGCCTTCCTCGACGGCCACATCGGGTGTCACGAAACGGATCGACTCCATCGTCACGCTCAGGGCGGCCTTGGGATTCGCCTCGAACTCGGCCTTGAATGCCGTCTGGATCTCCTCACGCCCTTCGAACACCGTGCCGTCGGCCTCTTCGAGCCGCGCCTCCGGGCCGAACAGTGCGGCGATCGCGGCGGCGTCTTTCTTGCCGTAGGCCTCCACAAACCTGACGGCCGCCTGTTGAATCGCCTCTTCGTCCGGCGACGGCGCTGCGGCGTCCGCGGCAGGTTGAGCCAGTGACGCACGCGCCGCGAGTGTGAGACATCCGATGGCGAGAACGAGAGCAGGGCGCAGCGACCAGCGCAACATGGCAAGGCTCCGGAAATCGAGAGAGGCGGCTCGCGAGTTGATGACGTGTACCTTCTGGGCGTTATTCTATCGTGCGGATTGGTCGCGTCCATTGGTCGCCCGATTTCGGGAATTCGGTGCGCGCCCATGTGCGAACGAGCACACTGTGCCGCGCCCCGAGCCCGTTCCACCCGACAAGGACAGGAGTGCGCTGATGCATGAGTCATTTCGCGTCGGCCTGACACGCGACTTTCTGAAGCCGGATGGAACGCTGGGATTTGGAGACATCGGTCTGTCGGTCCTGGATCAGGCGGAGAATGTCCGCTGGGAATTCATGCCGGCGTCGAGCGCGGAACTGCAGCCCGAAGAGATCTGCGGTTACGACGCGATACTGCTGCTCGCGCCGCGCCTCACGGCGCAGTCGCTGGCCGGTAGCGAGCGGTTGGCGATCGTGGCCCGGTTCGGCGTCGGATATGACAACGTCGACCTCGACGCCTGCACCCGGCACAATATCCTGCTAACGATCACGCCGGACGGCGTACGACGGCCGGTGGCCGCGTCGGCGCTGGCGTTTCTGCTCGCGCTGTCCCACAAGATGTTTCTCAAGGACCGTCTGACGCGCGAGGGGCGCTGGGCCGAGAAACTGGATCACATGGGGACCGGACTCTCCGGACGGACGCTGGGATTGATCGGTCTGGGGAACATCGGACGCGAGATCAGCGCCGTCGCGCGGCCGCTCGACATGCGGCACATCGCCCATGACCCGTACGCTTCGGCCGAGCAGGCGGACGCCGCGGGCGTGGAACTTGTGGCACTCGATGAACTCCTGCGGCAGTCCGACTTTGTCATCGTGTGCTGCGCATTGACGCCGCAGACCCGCCATCTGCTCAACGCCGAACGCCTGGCGCTCATGAAGCCGACGGCCTACCTGATCAACGTCGCTCGTGGCCCGATCATCGATCAGGCGGCGCTCACGGTCGTCCTCCGCGAGCGGCGCATCGCCGGTGCGGCGCTCGACGTCTTCGAACAGGAGCCGATCGATCCGTGCGACCCGCTGCTGGCCCTGGACAACGTGATCGTGGCACCGCACGCCATCTGCTGGACGGACGAACTGTTTCACCAAAATGGCCGTGCGGCATGCCGGTCGATTCTCGACGTGGCGGCCGGCCGGATTCCTCAACATGTGGTCAACCCCGCCGTACTGGAACAGCCAGTCATGCAGGCGAAGTTGAACGGCTACCGACATTGAATCGGAATCCCACTCCCTGGCCGCGACAGATTCAAATTGCATCAACATCCGCTGATGTGTTAGGCTAGACTTTGTGGGATGCCCACAGCACCGCAGGACGACCGTTCACCTCCCGGAGGTCGACGCATGCCCATGCCGCGACGGACCATGTTGCAGGCCGGCTCGATCGGACTGGCCGGTCTGGGCCTGACCGATCTGTTCGCACTGCGGAGCCTGGCAGCACCGGCCGCAGTCGGCCCCGAGAAATCGGTCATCTTCGTTTTCCTGACCGGGGGCATCGCACATCAGGACAGCTTCGACCTGAAGCCCGAGGCCCCCGCCACTGTGCGAGGCGAGTTCCAGCCGATCGCCACGCGCACCCCGGGTCTGGAGATCTGTGAACATCTGCCACTGCTTGCCGCGCGGAGCGAGCGCTATGCGCTGGTGCGTTCGGTCGCCACGAACAGCAACGGCCATGAGCAGGCCTGCCATGCACTGCTCACCGGCCGGCTCGATTTTCCGCCCGGGTTCAACGTCAACAACGTCCCCAGCCCGAATGAGTGGCCGTCGATTCCGTCGCAGGTCATGTACGCCACGCAGGGCCGCAATCAGCTTCCGCCGGCGATCGTGCTGCCGCAGCCGAGCGTGAACGAGGCGGCCCGCGTCCGCCCGGGACAGTACGCCGGCCGTCTTGGTCCGAAATACGAAGCGTGGCATGTCAACGTGGCGGCCGCCTGTCCGCTCGGAAATGGCGCCTGTCCGCACTGTTTCCGTTTCGAAGGGACACCGTTCGAGCACGCCTCGTCGACCATTTTCGACACACCGCTGCTCACGCTCCCCGAAGGGGGCCAGGTTCGCCTGCAGAATCGACTGGGTTTGCTGGCCCACGTCGAAGAGCAGCAACGGCATCTGGAGCGGACGGCCGAACTGCGGGAACTCGACCGGCATCGTGGCGAGGCGGTTTCCGTGCTGGCCGAGCCGAAGGTCCGCGCGGCATTCGACGTCGAGCAGGCCGATGCCGCCACGCTGGAACGGTACGGCAGGAACAAGTTCGGCCTGTCGCTGTTGATGGCGGCCCGGCTCGTCGAGGCGGGCGTCAATCTCGTGCAGGTCAACCTGGGAAAGAACTCAACCTGGGACACGCACCGGCGGAATTTCGTAAACCTCAAGGAGAACCTGCTCCCCTACCTGGACCGCTCTGTGTCGGCACTGCTGGACGATCTGGCCGGGAGTGGATTGCTCGATTCGACGCTGGTGGTCGTGACGGGCGAATTCGGACGGACCCCGCAGATCAACAAGGATGCCGGCCGGGACCATTGGGGCCCGGCCATGTCGCTCCTGCTGGCGGGGGGCGGCGTGCGCGGAGGCAACGTCATCGGGGCGACCGACGAGATCGCCGCCTATCCGATTCGCGATCTCCAGACGCCGGAAAACCTGGCAGCCACGATGTACTCCACGCTCGGTATTCCGCGGACGGCGGACTGGATCGATCTGGACGGACGCCCGCACGAACTCTATCGCGCCGAGCCGATTCCGGATCTGATCTAAGCGGTTCGTGCCGGCGAGCGGCGGGCGTCAGCCCGCTGATTGTGCGCACATCCCATCCCCCAGCGCACGTCGTGCTGCTGGACTGCTTGGCTGTACTTACTGTTTGTGCACGGATAATTCCGGCTGCAGAAGATAGCACGTTCGCCCCGCAGACCCGGCCGTATCACCCAGCTTGAGCACGTGGTAACCACCATCGAGCCACGTTTCGAGTTGATCGTCATAATGCGCGCTGCCGGGGTGGCCGGACTCGGCGCCTGCATCCACGGCGTAGAGCGTCGCCTCCGGGTCGGCGAGGTCGGCCACCATCCGGTAGCCGGCGCCGACCGTCGCGAGTCCGTCCGGATCGAAGCCCGTGTTGCAGACGGTGTAGCCGTCCCCCTTCACGGGAAATCCGCCGCGATCGAGCAACCGTCCGAGGTCGCCCACCCCGGAGAGAAAGTGCCGCTGCACGATGCGATGCAGCCGGCCCCATTGCCAGGTCGTCATGTCGGGCCCGAACCGTTGTTCCAGTTCGTCGAGCGACTGGCGAAACGCGGCGCGCAGCGCTTCGCGCCGCGGCCGATGCTGGAACCAGCCGACGTCATCCCCGCCCAGCAGCCTCGTGGCGAGGCCGCCCACGGCCGGCGCCGCCAGTTCGGCCGCCTCGACCGGCAGTCGTTCGTCGACAACGGCGCGGCACCACCGCACGAAGAACACATTGAACACTGTCGCCCCGACCCGGTCGACCTCCATCCGGCCATCCCACGCAGTCAGAATCGACCGCGCCGCCTGAACCCGCTCGTCGGGATCATCGGCCAACTCGCGCAGCAGGTGCGGTACGCACGTCTGAGCGCGGAGTGACAGGACGTCCTGATGCATTTGCACACAGTCGCGCACCGAATGCCGGTCGCGGGATGTGATCATCTCGCGCAGACGCTGCGCGCGGTGGCCGCTGGCCCATGTGCCGGAGAGCGGCTGCCGAAAATCGTCGGGTGCAACCCGATTGTTGGCAGTCGCGACATAGCCCTGCGGCGGATTGGTGACGTGCGGCATGTCGTCGAACGGGATGCGTCCGTCCCACTCGTGCGCTGGGTTCCACCCCTCGCGATAACCCCGCTCCCACTGGCGGCGGATGGGGATCGCGCCGGACGCCCGGTATCCGATCTGGCCGTCGACGTCGGCAAACACCAGGCAGAACGTCGGCACCAGCCAGCCGCGCAATGCGTCATGCGCCTCCGCGACCGACGCGGCGCGGTCCAGCGTGAGCAGCGACGTCAGCCAGCGGCACGGTTCGGCGCCCTGCCAGCGGAGCGAGACCGGGCCGGTGTTGCGGGCCGCCGGGGGGAGAATGTCGTCGACGATCGGACCGTGTCGCGAACTGCGAATCGTGCACCGGACCGGCGGTGCGCCGTTGACGACAATCGTCTCCTCACGATGTTGCGCTTCTTCCCATCGACCGTCGTAGAGAAAGCAGTCCGGGTGCGCGGGATCTTCCCGCTCCTGGTAGAGGTCGCGCAGGGAACAGATGTTGTTGGTGATGCCCCACGCGATACGCCGGTTGCGGCCGAACATGACGGCAGGAATGCCGGCGTATGCGATGCCGCACACGTCGAATGAACCGCCGGTGAGCCGCACTTCGTACCAGCAGGAGACGGCGGCAAATGCTATGTGCGGGTCGCTGGCCACCAGCGGCTGGCCGGTCGTCGAACGGCTGCCGGAAAGAACCCAGTTGTTGCTCCCCTGCGGTGCGTCCGGATTGCCGCCGGTCGGCAATCCGCGCTGCGCACCCGTTCCGGCTGGAGTGTATGACCCGGGCGGCAGGATGCTTTCTGCGTCTGCCTCGGCCTGCAGAAAGGCGCGGTACAGCGGGCCATCGCCCCCGAGCGCGCGTTTGGCCAGTTCCGGGATGCACAGTACCGGAAAGCGTCCGGTCAGATACCAGCGGAACTCTCCGGCAATCACCATGCAATCCTGCGGCCGCCAGGGCTCAGGCTCATAGCCGAGCAGGTCAAACTCAATCGGCCGGCACTCCCGCGCTGCCTCGCGCGACAAGTTGACGCCATCCGTGAATGCCTGGACGAGCCGGCGGGTCTCATCCGGCAGGTCGGTCCATTCCCGTTCGGCAATCCCCGGCAGACCGACGGTTCGCGCCGTGCGGTCAAGTTCCACGTGGGTCGGGCCAAGGATTTCGGCCAGCCGGCCCGCGCCGCGGCGGCGAAGATAGTCGAGTTGGAACAGGCGATCCTGCGCC
>CAZWGW010000028.1:0-19802 GCA_964633565.1 uncultured Planctomycetaceae bacterium | reverse complement strand
GGCCGGTTGATCTGCGGCGGCCCCGGCCCGCTCGTACAGTTCCGCCAGTTGGACGAGCAGCTTCTCCAGTTCGGCGAAGTAGACGTCTTCTGCCAGTTCCGCCTTGCGGTCGCGGAGCTGGAAGACGGCCACTTCGAGTTCGTCGCGCTGTCGGCGTACTTCCGGAAGGAGCTGTCGATCAGCTTCGCTCGGGACCAGTTGCCAGTGATGGGCGTGATAGCCGTCGAGCGCGCCGGTCTCGGAATCGCGCACGGGCCGCACACCGGCAAAGGCCTCGCCCCGCGTCCCGACGCCGTCACCGTCGTCTTCGATGAGCGCGTGCTCCGTCGCCAGCCGTCCCTCGCCGTCGTAAAACTCCTGCGTCCGCCGCGACGCCTTGAGGAACGCCTCCAGCAGCGAGACCTGTTCGTCCTTGTCGAGATCGGCCGAAGCGTCGCCGATCGCCTGCGACAGATAATCGCCGAACCGGCAGTAGTTCGCTTCAAATCCGCTTTTCGTCGCCGTGACGACGATCCGCGACCGACCGGAAAGTTCCTTCAGGAACGGGAAGCTGGCCGACGAGCAGTTGATGACCGCCATCGGGCGCTGCAACGGTGTGAGCCACAGCGCCAACTCGTTCGCCGCGACGTCGTCGCCGCGCAGGTTGAACTTCGCCGTGCGGCCGTCGAACGTCCCGTGGCCGATGAGCACGATCCACAGCGGCACATCGCGCAGGTCGGCCTGGTTGGCAATAGTCCGTTTCAGGAGTTCGCGGTCCTCCCCGTCGTCCTCGACCAGGCCGCGTCCGATCACGATGGTGGCGGCGCCCCCTTTCGCCGCGGCGGCCTCCCAGCGCGCGGCCCATTCGCGGAACTGCTGGCCATATTCGGGCGTCCCTTCCGCGCCAAGGACGATGAGGACCGTCGCCGGCGGAGGCGTTCCGGCTTCGGGAGGGTTCGTATCCGGCCCTTCATCGCCCTGCACGCGCGCGGCCGAGAGCAGCAGCAGCGTCCCGGCAAAGATGTCGAAGCGATGCAACATCACGGCAGCCCCCGCACTCGGCGCAGGCCCCATTCCCCCGCGAGGCAGCCGATCGCCAGCAGCAGCACCCACGGCGCGTGCCACAGCGGGCTGGTCCAGGCCTCGGTGACCGGCGCGCGCCGCGACGGCAGCGACTCGACGAACGATGCGAGATTCCCCAGGGGCACTACCTCGCCGCCGGTCTTCGCGGCCATTTCGTCGAGCAGGTCCCGGTTGACGTTGATCGTCCGGAATTCGTCAGCCGCCGGGTCGCTCGTCCAGCCGACCTCGTCCCGGCCGACCTCCGTGCCGGTCTCGTCGAGGGCGACCGCCTCCGCCCGGTAGCCCCCGGTGTCACGCGGCACATAGGTCACCTCGAACAGGCCCGGCTCCGCCAGCGACGCCTCGGCGTCGAGTGGCAGCGGCGTGCCGTCCGGCGGATGGATCGTCACCTTGACCGTGGCGTTGTCGAGCGGCTTGTATTCCTTGTCGCGCAGGCGGACCTTGATCTGCAGCGCCGTCGCGGCGCCCGTCTGCGTTGCCTCGGTGGTGGCCTGCACCCGCTCGGGCACGTCAGCGACGAGCCAGCGGACCGTCTGCCGCCAGGCCTTGGCGAGATCGTCCTCGGCTTCTGCTTCGCGCCGCAGCGACCAGCGCCACATGTCGCCGATCAGCACGGCCGCGGCACGGCCGTCGCCGTACTGTTGTGCGACCAGCGCCGGAAGGTTCTCACCGGATTCGCTGCGGACGGTCGCGAGGGTCCGCGCGGCCGGTTTAACGTCGCGCGCCCGGGTGAGCGTGTGGAAGCCGCTCATTTCCGCGAGCCGCCGCTCTTCATCCGGCTCCGTGCTCCGCAGCCGGACCCACGGCTGCAGCCAGCCGTCGCGCGTCAGGTTCAAGCGGAACTCGGTCGGCGCCGGCTGACCCTCCGTGCGATCGAGGTAGACCGGCAGGAGATCGGCCACGGCCGTCCGGGCGTAGCCGCCGTGACGGAACGTGTCGGGCCCCCCCAGCATCAGCAGTCCGCCGCCGCGTTCGGAAACGAACCGCTCGATCAGCGACAGTTGGTCGTGCGTGAAAAACGCCGCTTCGACATCGTCCAGGATCAGTGCGTGGAATCCGTACAGCTCCTCCTTCGTTTTCGGAAATCCGTCGCGGAGTTCCGTTTCGTCTTTCGGATTGATCCGCACGATGACCGGCTGGTCGTATGACTCGGTATCGGAGTCCTGCCCCTCCTTGAACCCCTGGAACAACTGGTTGTTGTCGGGGTTCTTGTTGCCGCGAAAATCGAAGCGGGCTTCCTTGCGCGCGATGCGGATCATGGCGACCAGGTCGATCTGCTCGTCCTCGGCGACTGCGCGGGAGAGGAACTTGTATTCCCAGTTGGGCCGCCCGGAGACGTACAGCACGCGATACGGTCCCCCGCCCCGATCGACGACCGCCAGCCGCGCGTTGTTGAGCACCGTCGCTTCCGGCGTCTCGGCCGGGTCGTCGAACTGCGCGACGGCGTCCGCCTCGGCGACGCGCACCTGATAGAAGGAAAGCTGCGGAGAATCGGGCCGCACCTGGAAGCGAAACGGCGTCAGCAGCGCATCGGCCGCGCGCGTCTCGCGGAGTTCCTGGACGACGCGGCCGTCGTCCGACACAAGCTGTCCGACCAGCTCGGAGGGGACGTCCCCCAGAGTCCGCACGTCGGCCTGGACCGTCACCGGGGCGTCCTCAAAGGACGTCTGCGTGACCGACAGTCTCTCGATGGCCACGTCCTCGCCCGCGCCGTCGCCGGGGACGAGGATCGGGTAGATCGGCGCGAGGCCGTTCCACTCTTCCAGCGCAGACGCCGACCAGTCGGTCGCGTTGCCGTCCGTAAAGAGCATCACGCCCGCCACGGGCCGATCGCGGAACCGGTCGCCCAGCGTCGCCAGGGCGCTCTGCAGCGCCGATGCGCTCCCGTCGCTGATGAGACCGGCGAAACTCTCCGCAGCCGCGAGCCGGGTGTCAAAGGTGTAGCGGCGCACGTCGAAGTCCTGGGACAGCCGCACCTGCCAGGCCGCCCGGTCGTCAGCGAGCGTCCGCTGCAGCCGTTCGGCGCGTGTTTGTCCGCCGCCGTCATTCACCTGCAGGCTGGCGCTCGTGTCGACGAGCACGAGGAACAGGTTCTCGCCCGGTTTGACCCGCGTGCCGCTCCACAGCGGCTCCACCAGGCAGGACACGAGCAGCGCCAGCCCGACGATCTTGAGCAGGCCGGCCACGACGCGCAGCCGCGTCGGCCAGACGGCGCGAAAATAGGCGGCCGCCACGAGCAGAACGAGCAACGCAGCGGCGGCTGCAGCCGGCCAGAGCCAGCCGCGATCGCCGATGAGCACTGAGCCGGGGGCTGCCAGCCACATCGTCATCGAGGTCGATCCCGATTGCTGCCGCGACTCGGGACGACGGTGATCCCGGCGCAGCCGCGCGAGTCGCCTGTCGCCGCGCGACGCAGACAGAGGCAGGCGCTGCGTGAAGTGTCCCCGATCGACCAGGGGGCGTCAAACAAGCGACGCATCCGCCCACGGCAGCGGAGTGCCCTCGGGCCGCGGCCCGCTGGACCGCGCGCCCTGTACTCGCCAGCGCTCCGTCAGAAGTTCGACTGCCACACCCTCGCCGCCGACGGCGCCGGCCGGAACGCGCCGCGGGCCGCAGGCGTCGACGACTGCGATGGCAGAGGACGCCAACTGCTGTTCGTCGCCGGCACGTCGGGATAGCGGGGGACCAGCACGTTCGAGCCGTATGGTGAGACGGTGATCGGCGGCGTCGAGGGGATGACCGTTGCCGGTGACGCGGCCGGAACGGGCGGAGCGATGTACGACGTCGGACCAATGCTCCCGGCACAGCCCACCGTCTGCTGCGGTACGAGCCGCGTCTGCGTCTCCGCCACGCGCTGTGTCACCTGGTAGGCGACGTCGCGGTAACGTGTCTGCGGCTGGTAGGCGGTCTGGGGCACGAGTTTCGTCACCTGCTGCGGCACATAGACGGTCTCCGTGACGGGCTGGTACGTGGTGACGGGGACATTCTCGATGTAGGCCTCGCGGCGGACCTGCACCGTCGGGACGTCGCGATACGTAACGAACTGCTCCTGGCGATACTGCGTCTGTACGACCGGCACGGCGACAACCGGGACGACGGGCACCGCGCACGTGCACAGCGCCGGGGGGTGGTGGCAGGTGACGCACGGCGGGCAGAGGCACGACGCCCACGGCAGCCCGCAGCCGCCGCAGCCGAACAGGCACGGAAAGCACGCCCATGACGTGGCCGGCACCACGACCGCCAGGACGGCGGCGATTATGGCAAGTGTTCTGATGGCTGGCATTTGCATTCACTCCTGCGGTTCCGGCCCGTCCGGATGGAGTTTCCCCCTTCGGCACAATCGGCAGAATCGCTCCATCTTCTCCAGTCGAATCGGGAATTCCGGCAGGCGCTGAACACAGTCCGTCGGTTCGGTAGGATGGGGTGTGGTCCGTCTGTCCCCGTTCCGCCGATCGACATGATTCGCATCCGACCCTACTCCCCGGCCGACTTGCCGCTCCTCCGCGAGATGACGGCCGAGGCGTTCGACGGCGTCTCCATCGATCAGGGGATCGAGCGCGCGTTCGGCCCGATCAACGGCCATGATTGGCCGTGGCGGAAAATGCGGCACGTCGACGAGGACGCCGAGCGCGATCCGGCAGGAATCCTCGTCGCAGTCGCGGACGACGATCGGGTGGTCGGCTATGTGAGCACCTGGTGCGACCACGACGGGGGGATCGGCCACATCCCGAACCTCGTGGTGGCCGCCGGATGCCGCGGACAGGGGATCGGCCGGACGCTGCTCGAGCACGCGCTGGACCGGTTTCGCTCTGCCGGCCTGACGCACGCGAAGATTGAAACACTGGTTCAGAATAAAGTCGGCAAAGGGTTGTACGAATCGCTCGGCTTTCGGGAGGTGGCGCGGCAGATCCACTTTGCCATGGAACTTTGAGGGCGGAAACCGTCATGCGGATCGCGGTCATCGGAGCTCACGGACAACTCGGCAGCGACCTGATGCTGCAACTCGGCGCGCGGGCCGTGCCGTTGGGCCACGATCGGATCGACATTACAGACCCCGCGCGGATTGCCGCGGCGCTGGAGGCGGTGATCCCCGACGTCGTCATCAATGCGGCAGCGTACAATCTCGTCGACCGGGCTGAGGATGAGCCGGCTGTGGCGTTTAACGTGAATGCGTTCGGCCCGCGCCATCTGGGACAGTGGTGCGCGAAGCAGGGCGCCGTCCTGTTACACGTCAGCACCGACTACGTCTTCGGACTGGAGACCGGCCGCACGCAGCCATACCGCGAGGACGACCTGCCCGGACCGCAAGGCGTTTATGCCGCCAGCAAGTTGACCGGGGAGAACTTCGTCCGCGTCGAATGTCCCCGTCATATCGTCGTTCGCACGTGCGGCCTTTATGGGCAATCGGCAACGCGGAGCAAAGGCAACTTCGTGCAGACGATGCTGCGCCTCGGCCGCGAACGGAGCGAACTGCGTGTCGTCGACGATCAGCGTTGTACGCCGAGCCTCACGTCAGACGTCGCCGCCGCCGTCGTGCGGCTCGTCGACTGCGGCGCGGAGGGGACGTTCCACGTCACCAACGACGGCAGCATGACCTGGTGCGGGTTCGCGCGCGAGATTCTCCGGCAGGCGGGGATCAGCACACCGGTGGTCCCCATCACGACGGCGGAGTTCGGGGCCAGGGCCCGGCGGCCCGCATTCAGCGTGCTCGACTGCACGAAATTCGAGACGCTGACGGGAATGACGCTCCGACCGTGGCAAGCGGCGCTGGGCGAGTATTTGTCGCTCATCGCCAGCGGGCCGGCGCAACCTGGCAAGGATCGCGGCGTATGAATGCGGTGCGGATGAGGGGCGAGGAGATGAGGGGCGGTCAGGAATTCTCCTCATTTCACGTTCACCTCATCTCCTCACACGTCTTCTGCGAGAAAGACGCTCGAGATTTGGACGGTCCCTTTGGGCCTGACGTCGTCAAGGAGGATCATACCCCCCCTTGCAGTACGGGTTGCAGCGGCAGATCCGCCACAAGCCGCGGAGCGTCCCCGAAATCGCGCCGTATTTCCTGACCGCGTGGATGAAATACTCGCTGCACGAGGGGACGAACCGGCACTGCGTCCCCAGCGCCTGCAGTATCGGACTGACCGCGAGCTGGTACAGCCGCACGCAGCCGATCAGCAGCAGCGTTGGGATGTTCCAGATCCACCGCAACACTTTCACGGCAACTCATCCTGCGCGGGCTGTACTGTCGGCGCGGCGGCTTTCTGCAGCCGCCGGGCCAGTCGTTGACTCAGCGCCACGATCGATGTCTGATACTGCTCCACTTCCGCTTTGCATCCCGGGCGAGGTATGAGCACGAGGTCCAGCCCCTCCGGCACCTCCCGTTGTGAGAGGCGGTACGCCTCCCGCAGCAACCGCTTCACGCGGTGCCGCACGACCGAGTTGCCGTGTTTGCGGGAGACGCTCAGCCCGATCCGCGTCGACCCGCAGGGACTGGGGGCGGCAAAGATCAGCACGAACTCGTCCCCCGCGCGCTGCCCGCCGTCGTAGACCCGCTGGAAGTCCTGCGGCCGCTGGAGTCGCCGGGAGGGGGGAAAACCGTGGGCCTTCACGTGACTTCCGTTTCCCGCTCGGAGAAGGGGATTGACTCATCGACCTCGCCGGTGGCCGCAGCCTCGGCAGTGGCCGCCGCGACGTCGGGCGGCAATGTGAGATCGGCACGCCGCTGCTCTTCGGATTGACGGGCCATCTTGCGCAGAAAGCCGCGGGCGACGATCGCCGCGATGAGGAGCAGCAGACCCGTCAGCGCGATGCCGGCGACGAGCATGGCGAGGATGATCGTGTTGCGTTTTCGCTGGTTCGACTCTGCCGCGTTTTCAGTGGTCGTTGCCGCGCCGTCCACCGTGACGGCATTGGAATTTGAAGCGGCCGCGCCATCCGTGTCACCGGCCGACACAGCGGCCTCCTGTCCGAGCGCTGTCGCGACGGACGGCGCAGCCAGAGCGAGTTCCAGGAGAAGGATTCCGGTCGTCACATGTCGTGGCATGCGGCACCTCGTGAGCACGGCCGAGCTTACCACAGCCCCGCCCGCGGCGAGTACGGCGCCGCTTCCTGCAGTTCCTGCAACAGCTTTTTTGCCCGCTCGTTGACTTCCTTCGGCAGTACGATCTTGACGACGACGAACTGGTCACCGGGCGTCTTTGTCTTCGGGTCGGGGAAGCCCTTCCCCTTGAGGCGCAGCTTCATTCCCGACGACGTCCCCGGCGGCACGCGGAGCGAAACGTTCCCCTCCGCCAGCGTGGGGACTTCGATCTTCGCCCCCAGCGCTGCTTCGCCGACAGTGACTGGCAGGTCCAGCAGTACGTCGTTCCCCTCGCGGCGGAAGTACGGGTGCGGCGCGACGTGGACCGTGATCAGAATATCCCCCGTCCGCCCTCCTCCGCTCCCCGGCTCTCCTTCGCCGGCGAGACGGATCACACTCCCTTCGTGGACGCCGGAAGGCACCTTGACCGAAATCCGGTCCACCTTGCCGTTGCGCTGTACGCTCAGGTCATACGCGCCGCCCGTGGCGGCCATCTGAAACGGGATCTGCATCTCGGTCTGCAGGTCCTGTCCCTGCCGTGCCGCGGTTCGGGCGCCCCGAGCGCGCCCCCGGCCGCGCCCGCCGCCGAGAGCCCCGCCCAGGATGTCCTCCAGGTCGAACTGCCCGCCGAACAGGTCGCCGAGGTCGATCGGCCCGGCCCCGCCGAAGCCGCCCCCCGGAAACGGGCCTCCCCCTGTGCCACCGCCGGCCTTGGCATACTTGAACGCGTCTCCGAACTGGTCGTACTGCTTGCGTTTCTCGGCGTCGCCGAGCACTTCGTATGCTTCGCTGGCCTGCTTGAAGCGTTCAGCAGCGGCGTTGTCGCCCGGTTTCGCGTCGGGATGGTTTTCCCGCGCGATCTTCTTGTACGCCTTGCGGATCTGGTCCTGGGTGGCGTTGCGGGAGACTCCGAGCGTCTTGTAGTAATCTGCCATCGATGCCAATACGACAGGGGACAATTGCCGCGCTCATCATAGGCGCGCACCCTCCAGTCGCAAAGCACCGCCCGGACCACGGGGTTGAACCTCCGGGAAACCGACCTCAGTAGCCGAATTCCTGGCGAATTCGGCTACCGGAGCGCTCACATGGCGACGGTTGTCGACGTCTGCTCAGGCGAGGACTTCCTGGATGAGATGGCTCGCCGGGTCGGCCATCGGCATCTCCCGGCCGTCGATATCAAACGACGAACTGGAGTTCAGCCCCACCGCCGACAGGTACGTGTGGAACAGGTTCCCGTGGTCGACCTGCCCCTCCTCGACTGCCGTGCCGTTGGCGTTCGTCTTGCCGTATGCCGCGCCGCGGATCGTCTTGCCGCCGGCCATGACCACCGACCAGGCGCGGGACCAGTGGTCGCGGCCGTAGTACTGGTTGATGTTCGGCGTGCGCCCGAACTCGGAAAGCACGATGATCAGCGTGCTGTCGAGCATCCCCCGGTCGGCGATGTCGGCGACGAACGCCGCGAACGAGCGATCGAACTCGGCCATCTGTTCCAGGTGGAAGTTGAAGTTCTCATTGTGCGTGTCGTAGTTGGAGTGCGACACCTGCACGAACGTGATGCCGTTCTCCAGCAGCCGGCGCGCGAGGAGCGACATGCGGCCGAAGTCGTACTTGCCGTACCGTTCGGCGTCGGCTTCCGGCTCCTTCGACACGTCAAAGATCTCCCGCTGCTGCATGAGCTGCAGCGCCTGCTCATAGCTGTAGGTGTAGGAGTCGACGAGCGCGGTGCGGCGGCGGTTGAGGAACCGCTCGTTGGCACGGCGGCGGAACTCCTGGCGGGCGGCGTCCGCCTCGGGAGTGACGTTGCCGGGGAGAGTCGTATTCTGCGGCGGGTTGCCGTTCCCCAGCGAGATGCTGGAGTACTGCGGTCCGAGGTAGGCGGAATCGTTCCCGCGTCCGCCCCCGCCGCCGGGAGTGACGACGATGTGCCCGGGAAGCGAGCTGCCCACGGGCGTGAGCGCCCGGGCGGCAACCGCGCCGAGCGTCGGATATTCGGATGCCGGAGTCTGCCGCCGGCCGTGGAGCATCATGTAGGCGCCCTTGCCGTGGTCGTCTTCACTGGTGTTGACGCCGCGAACGAGGCACAGGTGCTGCATCTGCTGCGCGGTGAGCGGCAGGAGTTCGCTGATGTGGATCCCTTCGACCGAGGTCGGGATCGCGCGGAACGGTCCCCCCGTGTCGGTGCCCGGCTTGGGATCCCAGCTTTCAAGCTGGGACAGGCCGCCGTGCATGTTGAACACGACGATCCGTTTCTGGTCTTTGGCGAGCTGCGCCGCGGCAGCGGGGCGGGCAAACGCACCCAGGCCACCCGCGACGGACCCGACCCCCGCGGCAGCGAGCGTGCCGAGGAACTGCCGCCGGGCGAAGCCGTGCTCGGACGAGTTGCAGGCGTAGGTGCACTTCATACGATGGGTCCTGTTCGTGTCTGAGGAATACTGGCCCGAGTCGGCTTACGTTCACAGCATGTTGCTATGCGATTGCAGCCAATCGATTGACCAGGTCCTTCCCGCTCGTCGGCGGAGGCAAGGGCCGTCCGTCCTGGTTGTACAAGCCAACCACTTCGTCAACGACTTCACACAATTCCGAAAAAACGGCCTGCTCGTCGATTCCGTGGCACCCGCCATAAAACAGCCCCGGGCTGCTGCCGATGTAACATTGGTCTTCCTCCGACCACTCGACGATCTTCACGTATCGGTCTGAATCCGTCATTGCTGTGACTCCTGAATCGCGAGCCGCACCGCTCGTTCCTGATACTGCTGGGCGTCATCACCAGGCTGTCCCGAAATCGTCACCGGATTGGCGACATTCGGATGCACGAAGTTCCGATGGCTCCCCTTTCCGCCACGGTTCACAAATCCCGCCTGCTCCAGATCACGGATCAGGTCTCGGACCTTCCTGGGCATTTTTCATTCTAGTAACTGAATCGGAACTCCGCCGAGGCCAGCAGACCCCACACCAGTTCCTGCGCCGCCGCCGGACGGTCATTCGGACGCGCCGCCAGATAGTTGGTCACATCCGTCACTTCGTCTTCGCCCGGCATCCGTGAAAGCAACGCAAGATACAACTCCTCGGCCGCCTTCCGCGGGTCCGGTTCGTTGATCACGCGCTCGGTGACGTTTCCGCCGGCCGGCGCGACCCAACTGATGATCGAGCCTCCGTTGGCCGCGAACAGCGCCTGGTCGGCCGTGGCGAAGAAATCCGTCTGGGGCTGGCCGGCCGCCGCGCCGTAGACCGACGCGAACGTGCCGACGTTCCCCTTGAGCTTGTCGTACGTCCGCTGCTCGATGTCCCGCTCGCGGGCCGCCACCTGGGCCCCGTCCAGTTTCGCTTCTTCCGAAAGCGGGCTGGCCTTGTCCAGTTCGGCAATCTCCGCCTGGCGATACCGGTCGTAAACGCCAGTGACCTTGAAGATCGACCAGCAGAGTTGCTCGGGCGACAGCGGCTGCAGCGCGGCCACGGTAAAGTCGCTGCTCCACTGGGTCGTGAGCTGCGACAGCGCCTCGTCGACAGCGGCACGGCTGGCCTGCGCCTGAGTCTGCGCCGCGGGGACGGCCGCCTCGGCCGAGGCGACCGCCTGGTCCCGGCGTGTCTTCTCGGCCAGCACGCCGTCCAGGGCCTGTTTAGCCGCGGCCGCTTTGCTGGCGGCTTCGTTAGCGGCGGCTGTGGAGGCATCGACCTGCTTCTGGTGTTCGGTCAGCGCGGCCGCCAGTTCGTCGGACTTGGCCTTGAGCTTCTCGGCTGCCTCCTTGAGCGTCGCGTCGTCCGGCAATTTCTGACGTGCGGCGTCGGCGCTCGCAACAGCATCCGCGACGGCCTTCGCCGTCTCCGCCTGTTGCGCGTGTTCCTGCTGGATCTTCCCCAGCGCTTCACCGGCCGCCGCCTGCGCCTGTTCGGCCGCGGCCAGTCCGGTCTGGTGCTGAGAGACGACTGCCGTGTACTCGGTCATCTGGCTGCGCGCCGTTTCCAATTCCGCCTGCCGCACGGGAATGACCTGTGCGGCCGCGATTGCCTGATCGTCGAGCGTCTTCACGCTCGCCAGCCGCTTCGCGGATTCCAGCCGGCGATCATGCGCCGCCAGCGCCAACGCTGCAGCCGACATCTGCTCGCGCGCGGCGAGCATCGCCTGTTCTTTCTGGTGGACGACGTCGCGGACCGGGGGGACCTTCTGCAGCGCTTCGTTCATGCCGGGTCTGGCCGCCTCCAGTTCACCGCGGGGCGCCTGGAGGGCAGTCGTTTTTTCTTCAACCGATTTCTGCAGTGCGGCAACTTCATCCGTCAATTGCCTGGCGCGCTCGGCGAACTTCTGCGCTGCAGCCGTCAATTCCTGATCCTGCGGCAGCTTGGCCACCGCCTCTTGCGCCTTCGTTGACGCGTCCGTGACAGTTTGTGCGATACCCTGTTTGGCCGTCGCCTGCGCCTGCGCGTCGCTGACGGCCTTTTGCGCGTCATCGACCTTCTTCAACACCTCGCTGTACTTGCCGCGGACCTGGTCCACCTCGGCAACGACGGGAAGCAGGGCCGCCTCGGCGGTGTTCCATTCGGCAAGAGCGGCGTCAAACGCGGTGCGGGCGGCGGTCGCGGCGGCGGCCAGCGCCTCCCGTTCCGTTTCCAGTTGCGCGACAGTGGGCGCCGCCGCCGCGGACTTTGCCAGCACGTCCGCCGGTGGATCGAGCGACCGCTGGTACGCCTGTGTCAGCGCCAGCTCGCGCACGAACGCTTTGACGTCGAAGCCCATGGCCGCGAACCGCTCGCCCAGCAGCCGCATCAACGCCGGGTTCGACGGCGGGTTGTCGGCATGATGCAGGTCGACCGGGTGCACCAGACCGCGCCCCATCATCTGCGCCCAGAGACGGTTCGCGATATTCTCGTTGAAGGCACGGTTGCTTCCACTGGTCGCGAGTTCAGCCAGCTTCGCACGGCGGCTGAACTTCGGCACAGGCCGCACGTTGTCCGCGGGCCGCACGTCGTATTCCTCACCCGGCAGGAACGCCGGCTCAGCGATCTCCACGTCCCCCGGCAGCCGCGGCGCCGTCAGGTGCTTTGTCCCTTTCACGAACACCGACTCGAACTGCACGTCGCTCCCGGCGCGCTCCGCGTAGAACGCCCTCTCCTTGTCCCCTTCCTTGAGCTTCAGTTCAAAGCCGGGCGCGAAGAACGCCAGCAGGCCGTGGTAGTCCGCCTGGTGATAGCCGTCGATCAGCGGGTGATCGTGGCATTGCGCGCACTGCATGTCGCGGCCGAAAAAGATCCGCCCGGCGTCGCGCGTAATCAGATTCGGCTCGGAGCCGCGGTCGAGGTAAAACCGCGCCGCCGGGCGCAGGTTCGGGTCGACGCCGTCCGCCGACAGGATCTCGCGCGCCAACTGGTTCCACGGCTTGTTGTCGCGGAGCGACTGCACCAGGTAATTGTGCCATTCGTCGGCTGAGACGTGCGAATAGCCCCGCCGCTCCATCAGCATCACGTCGAACACTTCCGCAAAGTGCCGTACGTACAGCGGATCGGCCAGCAGTCGGTCGACTGTGAGTTCCCGTTTGTTGGGCGTCTGGTCGGCGAGGAACGCACGCAGTTCGTCACTGCTGGGAGGCACCCCGATCAGCGAGAGCGACACCCGCCGCAGAAACTCCGCATCCGTGGAAACCGGCGCTGCCGTCCCGCCCGACGCGGCGGCCATCAGTTCGTCGATCCGGGCGCGCAGCGGCGGATCTTGGGCGACCGCGCCCGTGCCGATGGCGAGGATCAGGAAAAACCCGATCACGCTTCCGGAAAACACACGATTCAACGGCGAATGGCGGCAGACCATCATGGTGGGGACCGTCGCGGGAACTGATTGGGGCGGGAACCGTAGCGCGTCCGTGCTGAGCGACGCACCGGCCGATGGTGGATTCCGTTCGCGGGGACGGACGCAACGGGTTGCGCCCGGAAGTACGCATCACGCTTCATTGATATGATAGACCTCCGGCGGGAAAGTGGTCAATGCCGGGCGAGTTTATCGACGGGTCCGGCGGGGCCTGCTCCACTGCCGGGAGGGGTGCGCGGAACTTTCCCGTCATACGTCCGGCGCCAACTCCAATTATAGCCCTCGTGCGGCCCGCAAACCGCAAAGATTCCGGCCGCGCGACGCGTGCGGAGTCAACGGCAGCATCGTTGTAACCGCTCCCACCGCACCACTCCGTTGAGCCGCGCACGAGCCTCACGCTACACTGCCCCCAGTCCCAGACCCGTATTCCAGCCGATGCGCGACGCGCCGACGCCACGAGTCGCCGGCGCGCGTCCGTTCACCCCCGCCGTAACCTGCCGTTTCGAGGAGGTCCCGCCATGCCGCGCCTGCTTCGCCGACTCCCCCTGCTCCTGGCCGTCATCTCCGGTTTGCTGTCCGCCGACCTGGCGACGGCCGACGAAATCTTGCCGGACGAAAACCTCCGCGCGGTCATCAAAGAGATCCTCAAGAAGAAGCAGATCGAAAAGGAGACGATCGAAGAGGCAGACCTGAAGCAGATCTATTTCCTGGAGGCCCCGAAACGGGGCGTCAAGGACCTCACGGGCCTCGACAAGTGCACGAACCTGGCGTCGATCAAGTTGCCCGAGAATGAAATTGAAAGCGTCGCGCCGCTCGCCGCACTCAAGAACGTGCAGGAACTGCACCTGCAGGGAAACAGGATCAAGGACATCTCCCCGATCGGCGAGATGGTCAAACTGCAGTACATCCAGCTCGAGCGGAACCAGGTCGAGAAGCTCGACGGCCTGGAGAAACTGCCGAATCTGCGATCGCTGTACCTGGCCGACAACCAGATTGAATCCCTTACCCCGATCGCCGGTCAGGCCAAGCTGCAATCGCTGTATGTCGATAACAACCGCGTCTCCGACCTCTCACCGATCAAGGACCTGAAGTGGGTCGACCTGCTGGGGCTGAAAAACAACCAGATCAGCGACCTCTCTCCGCTGGCCGGGCTGACTGAACTGCGCTACACGTTCCTGGAGGGGAACCCGCTCAAGGACCTGGCCGTGCTGGTCGACATGGCAAAGAAAGACGTCGAGGGGGACCAGCGGTTCGCGCCGTACTGGTTCCTGTACCTCGACGTCGACAGCCTGCCCGACGCGGCAAAGCAACAGGTCGAGGAACTGAAGAAGTTGGGCGTGCGGGTGAATGTGAAGTAGTCGTCCGTCGGACGCCGGCTAAGCCTCAGCGATCTCCACATCGGCATCCACCTTCGGACCGCGCCGCGGATGCAGGCCCTTCCGGGCGACGAAGTATGTGAGCGCGGCGTCGCCGCCATGCGCGAACCCCAGCAGGACCAGTCCAAAGGCGATGGCCACGGCCAGCTCGGTTCCACCTCCGTTGCCGGCCGCGCCGGCAATGAGCGACAGCACGATGAACCAGGTAAAGCAGTAGCCGATGAACTCCACGGCGCCCACCACGTAGTGCTTCATCACGATGTCGCCCCAGGAAGGGAAGACCAGGCTGCGCAGCGCCACGGCGGACGGCTTCCAGAACTCCGCTCCGCACTCCTCGCATTCGAATTCGTTCTTGGGGACGATCGAGTGGCAGTGATTGCAGAGGCACTCCAGCGACTGGCTGGCGTCGGGATCAAAGCCCAGTTCGCGGTACTTCTCGAGCGCCTGCTCGAACACCACCGGCATCGTCTTCCGGTCGGACTTCGGAAAGCCGCTGAACTGCAGTTTCTTGCCGTCATCGAGCTTGAGCGTCAGCATGCCGGTCCACGACGCCTGAAACCTGTCGATCTGGCTGTAGTAGATCATCCAGAACGTCTCTTTCGGCTTTCCGGAACCGTTGGTCCGCAGCATCAGCAGCCGGACGTTCGTGAGCACGAACACCGTCTGGTTGATCGTCATGGCCCAGATCCCCATGAAGTACTGCTCGGCGAACGAGTACTGCGTCCCTTTCGCGATGTAGAGCACTTCCTCGTTCGGACGCAGCATGCGTTTCACGCGTGATTCCACCTGCCGGATGATTTTTCCCTTTTTCTTGAGTGCTCCCTTCACGCCCCAGCCTTCCAGGCGCGGGAACATCGTCTCCAGCCGGTACGGAATCCCGGGATCCAGGGCGATGCCCAGTTTTGCCAGTTGAGCGGCCCGGTCAGGGCCTCCTGTGGACTGGATCGTGTCGTCGGCCGGCATGCTGCTTCTCCCGCGCGGTGTTCATCACGAATTGTGTCGACACATGCTGCGTCGCTGTCCTCCTTGGAAGGATCATGATACCACGGCAGTTGGTCGGGAACACCGATTCACCGTACACTGAAGCCAGCATTCCTTGTGGAGGTCCCGCGATGCCGCTCCTTGATCATTTTCATGCTCCGCTCAGCACGCAACGGCACTGGGAATCGTTCCACACCACGTGGGCCGGCGCGATCGCTGACGCGCTCAATGACCGGCTCCTCCCTGACGGGTACTTTGCCGAAGAACAGGTCCATCCTTCAGCCCGAGTCGAGATCGACATCGCCACGTTCGAAGAAACGGACAGGGAATCCGCCAGTGAGCGATCCGCCGGAGGGGGGACTGCCCTGGCGCCGCCGCGCGTCTGGACGCCCCCATCTCCCTCGGCCGTCGTGCCGCTGACGTTCCCGGAACGCTTCGAAGTCCTCGTCTTCGCCGGCGAGGGGGGGCCGACGCTCGTCGCCGCCATCGAACTCGTCAGCCCCGCAAACAAAGACCGACCGGCGGAACGGAGCGCCTTCGTGACGAAGTGCGCGAGCTACCTGCACCAGGCGGTTGCTCTGATCGTCGTCGATGTCGTCACGACCCGCACAGCCAATCTGCACAACGAGTTGATGCGGCGGATCAACGGGCCGCCCGAGTCGCTGCTGGACGAGGCCGCATCGCTCTACGCCGCAGCGTATCGACCCATTCGCCGCGACGAGTCCGATCTGGCCGAAGTGTGGACCGAGACCCTGCAGATCGGCCAAGAGCTGCCGGTCCTCCCTCTGGCTCTGAATGCCGCGTGCGTCCTGCCACTTGATCTGCGCGAGACGTACGACGACGCCTGCCGCCGGCGGCGCATCGCCTGACTCGTCGCCGTTGATTGCATCCCCCGCCCTGCCGCAGCACAATGCGCGGAGCGTCATGCAATCTTTCCCATTCGACAGGAGCGCAGCGATGATCCGTTCGCGTCGCATCCGTTCACTCGCCGTCAAACTTGCCGCAATTGCCACGACTCCCGGGTTTTTCGCGCTGGCTGAAACCGTTGCCCGGGCGGACGACAAGCCGGCCGCAATCTTCGACCTCTCGCTCCGCTACCAGACCGAGACCTCCCCCGGCTCCGGCCGCTATCACACCGAACAGCGGGTTGAATCGTGGGACCCCGCGAAAACCGCCCTGATCATCTGCGACGTGTGGGACCTGCATCACTGCCTGAACGCGGTCCGCCGCGTCGAGGAGTTCGGCCCACGCCTCAATGAGGTCGTCAAGGAGGCGCGCCAGCGGGGAATGACGATCATCCACGCACCCAGCGACTGCATGGAGGCCTACGCCGATCACGCCGCCCGCAAACGCGCGATGGAAGTGCCGAAAGCCGCCGTATTGCCGGAAGAGATCACCTCGTGGTGCAGCCGCATCCCGGCGGAAGAGAAGGGAGTCTATCCCATCGACCAGTCGGACGGCGGAGAGGACGACGATCCCGCCGAACACGCCGAATGGGCAGCGAAACTTACCGCGCTGGGGCGCAATCCCAAAGCCCCCTGGAAGAAACAGTCCGACCTGATCGAGATCGACGCGGAGCGAGACTACGTCAGCGACAGGGGGGACGAAGTGTGGAGCATCCTCGCGTCGCGCGGGATCGAGAACGTCATTCTCAGCGGCGTCCACACGAACATGTGCGTCCTCGGCCGGCCGTTCGGCCTGCGGCAGATGGCCAGAAACGGCAAGAACGTGGTCCTGATGCGCGACATGACGGACACGATGTACAACCCGCAGATGTGGCCTTACGTCAGCCACTTCACCGGGACCGACCTGATCGTGTCGCACATCGAAAAGTTCGTGTGCCCCACGATTGCGAGCTCACAGATCATCGGCGGCGAGCCGCACCGCTTCAAGCACGACAAACGGCCGCACCTGGTGATCGTGATGGCCGAAGACGAGTACGAGACCGAACGCACGCTGCCGCCGTTCGCGGGGAAGTACCTGGGGCAGGACTTTCGCGTCAGTTATGTGTTCGGCAGCGATACGGAGCGCGGCGACATCCCCGGCCTGGACGTGCTGCAGGACGCGGACATCGCCCTCATCAGCGTGCGGCGGCGGCCGCTGAAGCCCGGGCAACTCGCGATCGTGCGGCAGTTCGTCGACGCGGGCAAGCCGCTGGTCGGCGTCCGCACGGCCAGCCACGCCTTCTGCCTGCGGAACCAGCCGCCGCCCGACGGACTGGCCGACTGGCCGGAGTTCGACGCCCAGGTCTGGGGAGGGCACTACACCAATCACTACGGCAACGACCTGCAGAACCGCGTCCGGATTGTGCCGGAGCAGAAAGGACATCCGATCCTGACAGGCGTGCGGACCGATGAGTTCAACGCCGGCGGCTCGCTCTATGTCGTCTCTCCGCTCGACGAGAAAGCGACGGTGCTGATGACCGGCCGTGTCGAGGGGAAACCTGCCGAGCCGGTGGCCTACACGTTTCAGCGCGCCGACGGCGGCCGCTCGTTCTATACCTCGCTTGGTTACAAGACCGACTTTGAGGCGAACCCCGACTTCCAGCGGCTGCTGCTCAACGGGATTTACTGGGCGGCGGGCCTCGCACCGCCGGTGAACTTTCACGCCGCGGGGACGATCGACGACTACCGACGCGGCTGGGTGGCCATGCCGGTGCCTGCCGACTGGGATGCGGGCTCCCGCGGCGTTCTGAAGGCCTATCGAGGCGTCGGCTGGTATCGTTGTATGTTGCTTGTTCCGGCGGAGTGGGACGGTCTGGAACTCAACCTCCGCACCGGCACCGGCGACAAGGACCAGTTGCGGGCGTTCTTCAACGGTGAGGAACTCGACCAGACCGTCGTGTCCGGGGCGCGCGACCCGCTCGTCGACGGCGGTTACCTGATTTCGGTGCCGCCCGAGATTGTCCTGGCCGGCGAAGTCAACGTCCTGACGATCCGGATCGAAGACCAGGACGGTGTCAGCGGGCTCCGGTTTCTGCATCCGGTCATCGCGACAAACGGCGAATCGATCAGCCTCACCGGTACATGGGAGTTCCGGATTGGCGACGACCCGTCGTTCGCGGCCCCGCCGCTCCCGCCGAAGTTTGCCGCCTCGACCAACGTCCTCTTCGAGCGGCGGTCCGACTGACGACACGGACGTCGCGACAGACTGGGTGGAATTCACAACTTCCTGATACAGAACAGGTTGCGACGCATCCACGCACGCATCACAGGTCGTTGACTTCCCGCAGGGGCGGAAAACCCTGCCGATTACACCGATTCTGCTGAAGTTGCCGCTCGTGCCGGTCGATAAGACCGATAGGACCGGACGCATTGGCTGCGGACCGGTCAACGACCGGCCCCGTGCCGGCGTCCGAATTCAGGACGGACCCCGAAGCGAGCAGCGCCATGAAACTCCCGCGGTTCCTCACGTCGCCCCAGTGTCTCCTTCTCGGAGGCCTGCTCGCCGCAGGTTCCCTGCAGGGCTGCCAGACCACGATCGGCGGCCAGACGCTCCCGTCGGCCACGTACCTGCGCGACGACGTGCAATTCTTCCCGGCCGGCGCCGAAGACAAGCTCTTCAACCAGCGCCGCGCGATCGAAGAGTACAAGGCCGCTCAGGCCGGACTCTACGCACCACCCGCTGCCGAGGCCGGTCTGCCCGCGCCGCCGCCGATGCCGTAACTGGCGGTTCAACTCTGTGCCGCAACTGAGATCGCCATGTACCGTACCATCGTGAGCTTGATGCTGGCGGTCTCACTCGTCTCTGCCAGCGGCTGCGCTCATTCGGAAGCGGATTCCTCGTTGAACGCGACTGTGAGCAGCGAGGACGTTCAGTTCTTCCCCGCCGGCCCGGATGACAAACTCGTTGCCCAGCGGCGCGCGATCGAGGCATACCAGGCGGCCCAGGCAGCCGCTGAAGCTGCGCAAGCCGATGGCGAGCCGTCCCCTGAAGATCCGGCCGAATAAGTCCGTGGCTTGTCGGTGAGATAAATCGGCTACACGCGTCCCGGCCGCTCCGATCTCCACACCGGGTCCTGCGCATCGCCGCCGCCGGGTGCGAACCATCGCGAGAGTGTCACCTTCTGCCGCGTGTAGAACTGCACCCCTTCCATTCCCTGCACGTGCAGGTCGCCGAAGAAGGAACCGTTCCAGCCGGTGAACGGGAACCACGCCATCGGCGCCGGCACGCCGACGTTGATGCCAATCATCCCCGCGTTGAACCGCTGCCGGAACTGCCGCGCCGCATAGCCGTCGCGCGTGAACAGCGACGCCCCGTTGCCGAACCGGCCGTCCTGTCCCAGCGCGATTGCCGCCTCCAGGTCGGGCGCGCGGATGATCGACAGCACCGGGCCGAAGATCTCTTCCCGCGCCACGCGCATCTCCGGCATCACGCGATCCACGACGCTCGGCGCGAGGAAGAAGCCGCGCGAGTTGAACTCACGCCGGCCGTCGAGCACCACCTCGGCCCCTTCGTCCGCCCCCGCCGTGAGATAGCCCGCCACCCGCTCCACGTGCTCCCCGCGGATGAG
>CAZWGW010000027.1:0-19977 GCA_964633565.1 uncultured Planctomycetaceae bacterium | reverse complement strand
GGCGATGTGGGTGAATGTGCTGGCCGGCGTGCTCACCATTGTTCTATTGTGGTGGGGGGCGCGGCAGTGCTTCGGGCCGGCAGCGGGCATCATCTCGGCCACGCTGGCCGCGTCCAGCGATTACCACATCGCCTTCAGCCGGATGGCCCTGACCGACGTACCGCTCGGACTGTGGATGGCGGGCGGAGTGTTTGCCGGCTGGCGCGCGGTGCTCACGGGCCGAACGTTCTGGATCGGCGCGGCGGCGGCATTCTCCGCGCTGGCCTGGTGGACGAAGTACAACGGCTGGCTGACGCTGGCGGTCACCGGGAGCGGGACCGTCGCCTGGCTGCTGTTTGACCGGTACCGAACAGTCACCGCAGGGCAGGCGCTGGGTCGGTGGAGCGTGGTGGCCGCCGTCACGGTACTGCTCTGGTCCCCCTTCCTGTGGACGATTCCGGCGGAGAGTTCCTACGCGGACATCAGCGTCAATCACGCGAAGTACTTCGTCGGACTTGCCGGATGGTGGCAGAGCCTGCTGTGGCACGCCGGGACGCAGCGTTACCTGGACGGCTGGAGTACGGTGAGCGGGATGGCATTGGCAGCAGGCGCGGCAGCCTGGGTGAGATGCGAACGTTTCACGTGGAACGGAAACCTTGCGGCCGGCGGCGCCCGCGTGTGGCTGAGCGTGATTGCGACCGGACTGGGGATCGTGGCGGCCGCGATCGCGTGCGGATCGACAATTGTCCTGGCAGTGGTCGCAATCGCGGGGGTGGCGCGGATCGCGGTCAAACGGGCGACCAAGTCGCGGCCGATCGCGCCAGCGGATGGACCCGGCGCCCCCCATCATGATCCGAGGCTGGCCGCGTGGATGCTCGCCGCATGGTTCATCGGACTGCTGGCCGCGACGCCGCTCTACCATCCGTATCCGCGCTTGGCGCTGCCGTGGCTGCTGTCATGCTGGCTCGCTGCCGGTGCGGTTCTCGGCGCGTTTCTGGAGTGGATGATCAGCGCCATGCCGACAGGGCCGATCGGTCGACGTGATCTGGTGACGGTGACCGCGGTGCTCGCGTTGCTGCCCGCATTCGCGCTCGCAGCCTGGCGCGGGCCGCCGCTGGTCCCGGCGCGCTGGACCGCGTGGCAGGACCGGACCGAACTTCAGGAAGTCGCCGCAGCCATCCTGCGCGACGCCGCCCGGACGGTCAAAGAAGTGGGACCATCCGGTCACTCACAAATCGACGCCGTCTTCTACGTGTACGGTGAGCCGGCGCTGTTCTTCCAGCTTGAGAGACGGTTTCAGCTCGAAGCTCGACGCACCGCGGGCCTCCCGCGCTATGTTTCGAGCCCCGCGACGAGTCTTGCCCTCCGCGACCCGGTCGAAGTGACCGTTTTTCTTGTGACCGGCCCACACGCCCATCGCGCCGGCGCCGGAGACGACCCGGCGGTGTCCGGATATCGACTCGTCGCGGCCTATCCGTATCGCCCCAGCGACCTCGTCCGACTGGACGAATACCCCGCCGGGCGCCTCTTCGACAATACCGGGCTGCCCGACGAGGAAATCCGGCTGTACCTCGTCCACGGTCCGCAGCGTCGGCGCTGAGCGGCGGCACTTGAGTCGATCGCCGCCGCACCAATCAGTTTTTCCATTTTCACCATCTGGACAGATTGCGTCAGGCGTGGCGCCGCCCCCGGCTTGGGGCTTCAGCGCCGGAGGACGGGATGTCGAGAATGGAGGTGGCCGGTCTCTCCGGCACGCCCGGAGGCGTTGCTCCGGCGGATCAACGAGAAGGGAGTCTCGCCGCGATGAACGACGTTCAGAACCCGGAAACGTATCGCCGCCGCCTCGGGCGCGGACTCTCGTCGCTGCTGGGCGGGGGGGCCGCCCCGGCTTCGACCGAGATGGAGTCGACGGCGTCCCTGGAGCTGCGGCACATTCCGATCGAAGGGATCGACCGCAATCCTCACCAGCCGCGCAAGTCGTTCGACGGCGACGCCCTCGAGGAACTCGCGGGGAGCATCCGCGAGCACGGTGTCCTGCAGCCGCTGCTCGTCCGCGAACTCGACAATCGCTTCCAGCTCGTGGCGGGGGAACGGCGGTGGCTGGCGGCGCAGAAGGCCGGGCTGACGGTCGTGCCGTGTCGCGTGATGGACGTCATCGACAAGACCGCCTGCGAGGTTGCGCTGGAAGAGAACCTCAAGCGGAAAGACCTCACCGACCTGGAGAAGGCGGCCGCGTTCCGGGACTACCTCGCGCATTTCCAGTGTACGATCGAGGAACTCGCGCGACAGCTCAGCCTGAACCGGTCGACGGTGAGCAACCTGCTCCGGCTGCTTGAGCTGCCCGAACCAGTCAAGAACGCGCTGCAGGGGGGGAAGATCACTGCGGGGCACGCACGGGCGCTGTTGTCCCTCGAGAACCAGGCGGACCAACTCGCGTTGTGCGGACGCATCCAGGCGGAGGGGCTTTCGGTGCGCGAGACCGAGGCGGCCGTCAAGCAGCAGGTGGACTCGGCCGCCGCGACCGCGGAGGACGGTGCCACGATCCCGATGACGGCCGCGGGGGAAGCCGCCTCCGCCAGAAGAACCGACGACCGGACGAACCACGTGCGGTCGCTGGAGGAACAACTGGGGGCGCTGCTCGGCACGAAGGTCGAGATCCGGCTGCGATCGAAAACGGCCGGGATGATCCGCATCCCCTTCGCCTCGAACGACGAATTCGAGCGGATTCTCCAGCAACTCCGGCGGCGCGCCGCATAGGCCGTTGTGGGAGAGTCGCGTTGCAGTCACCGGCTTGCTGGAGAAGCCGGTGCCGTTCGACGCCCGAATTCTGCGCGAATTCGGCTACCCGGAAAGCGCAACGTCCCGGCAGGAACCGGGGAGATGTGACCGGGAACGCACCTTGCGGCAGAAACTGCTTGACCGGCGAATTCCGGGTGCCGTAAGATCAACGCTGGCAAGTCCCCGGCGCCGCCCGGACGGATTCCCGTTGCGCGGCTGCCGATACGATCCGGAGGACCCCTACGGTCCGGTCACGGAAGCCGCGACTGATGGCTCTCTCCGCTTCGGCCGATGTTGGACGAGATGGGACAACCGATCGTCCCCTGCGGTGATTGTTCGCGCACACCGGGATTCAACGGCTCCCGTCGTTCGCGGCACGAAGTGGTGAAGGGATTGGCACATGCACATCCTCGGCAAAGTGTTCCTCGGTCTCACGATTTTCCTGGGGCTGATCAATATCTATCTGTCCAGCGTCCTGCTGAAGCACCGCACCTATTGGGAGGAGCAGGTCGAGAAGCGGCAGAAGGTTTACGAAACGGCACACAAGACTCGAATCGACAGGGAGGCGGACCTCAGCCGCGTGACCCACGAACTCAACCGCCTCAAGACGACGTGGGGCGATTCGTGGACGGGCGCGGGTCAGCCGCTGAACCTGGGCAACGCGACATTCGCCGCCGGCGTCGGGACCGCGCAGGGATTGCCGGAAGTCGTTGCCGGTGCGCCGCTCAAGGAGATGTACCTGTTCGTCGAGGACGAGGCCGGCAAGTCGCGATACCTGGGTGCGTTCCGTCTGCAGCAGTCACAAGCCGATCAGTCCGCGTACAGCCTGTCGCGCGACTTCCTGTATCCCGATGAGGGGGTCGCCTGGCAGCAGGTGATCCCGGCCAATGCGAAATGGCGTGTCCGGGAGTCGGTCCCGTCGGCATGGCGTTCGGGCTTTGCGGACCTCGACGCCACGTATTCCGTGGCCATGAAGCGCCTCGACAACCAGCGGAACTTTCTGCGAATCGAATCGGAGCAGTTGGCGGCGTCGCAGGGGATCCTGGATCAGCGGTATGCCGAACTCAACGGCGACCCGGAGCCGCCCGAAGGGGCCAGCCAGGATGTGATCGACGGCCTGGTCCTGACGCTCCGCAAGGAAGAGACCGCGCGGAACGCCCGCCTGCAGCGCGTCGATGAGCTGCGGCACGGCTACAAACGGAAGATCGACGAATTGAACCTCCTGCTCAACGGCAACCAGGCAGCAGTCAACAACCTGCCTGGCGCCGCGGAGGCGTCGACGCGGCCTGCCGCGGCCGGTCCGGTGGCGAAGACCGGCGGCGGGGCGGCGCGCTGAAGCGGTTGACCGGGCCAGACCGTCGCGGGAGTTCAACCGTTTCGCCGCGGCGCGTCCGAAGCAGGACGTCAACTGCAGGGCATGTCCGTCGCGCTCCCGCGAGTCCCTGCGGCAACGATTGGACGAAGCCGGCCTCGACGCCTGGCACTGCACTTTGGCGCGCCGCAAAGCCCGCCTATAATGCGCCGGCTCGTGTGGAGCCACCCGAGCATCGACACGCGACCCTGCACCCTGCCGCTGCCTGCAACGCATGGGGATTTACAGCCGCGACTATATCCGTGAAGACTACGGCCCGCGCGGCGGCGTGTGGCGCGACGCGAACATCGTCAAGTGGCTGATCATCGTCAACGTCGCGGTGTTCGTGCTGCAACTGGTCTGGCCCGACGTGGTCGTCCACGAATACAGGGACTACACGGGAAACATCGTTCAGGAGGAGAGTCCCGAGCCGGCGATCAACAAGTGGTTTGCCCTGACCGGCGCCACGATTTTTCGCGGGCAGCTCTGGCGACTGATCACGTACGAGTTTCTGCACGATCACAATTCGCCGTGGCACCTGTTCTGGAACATGTTCGGGCTGTACCTGTGCGGGCGAAAGGTCGAGGACCATTACGGGTCCCGCGAGTTCCTGCTGTTCTACCTGGCATCGGGCGTGTTGTCCGGACTGTTCTCGATCACGTGGTACGAAGCGATGGGGCCGTCGGGATGGTCCGCGATCGGGGCGTCGGGGGCCGTGGCGGCGGTGTTCATCGTTTATGCGCTGCACTGGCCGTACGACGTCTGGAGGATCATGTTCCTGATCCCGATCCAGGCGATGTGGCTGGCCCTGATCTACGCGGTCTCCGACATTTATCCCATGCTGCGCGACATCGGACACTACATGATTCGCGATCGCGTGGAGGGGCTGCCGCCCGGGGACGGCGTGGCCCACTCGGCGCACGTCGGCGGCATGCTGTTCGCCCTGCTGTACCAGAAGCGCGAATGGCGCGTCGCCGACTGGGTGCCGACGCTGCGCTGGGCCGACTGGAAGCGCAAGTTCAGAGTCCGCCCCCGGACGAAACTGCGCGTGTATGAGCCGCGCGAGTCGGAGGCCGATTTCAAGGAGCGGGTCGACGCGACGCTGCAGAAAATGCACGAGCAGGGGGAGGCGAGCCTGACGGACGACGAACGGGCGCTGCTGATGGAGGCGAGCCGGCGGTTTCGCAATCGGCCGAGGTAAGCTGCCGGCCGTCAACTCTCAGGGGTCAGTTGACCGCCGCCATCAGCCTGACGGCTGAAAGCTGAAGGCTGACCGCTCCGCTACAACTCCAGAACGTAAAGGTTCGCAAACTCCACCGGCGAGCGGTGATGCTGCAGGCCGATCCGCCCGCGTTCGGGAATCCCCGGAAGTTGCGCAAAGTCGATCACCGTGCGGCCATTGAGCACCACCGTCAGCCGGTCCCCTTTCATTGTGATGACAAACCGGTTCCATTGTCCCGGGGGACGGTCGGCCCGCTCCTTCGGCACCAGGGCCGCGCGGACCTCCGGCCGCTGTTCGCGGTCCGTCACGTAACCGTGAACCTCGCCGGAACCGATGGAAGCGCACCAGATGTTGACCTGGCTCTTGGCATTGCCCCGCAGGTAGATCCCGCTGTCCCCGGCGTCGTCGATTTCCACGAGCTTGGGGGTGTCGTCGTCGTTGAGGGCGTAGTCGCCGGTGGGGAGCATCACGCGGCGGAGCTTCTTTTCCGGCGTGCGAGTCAGCCGCCAGTCGCAGATCAGGACGAAGTCGCCGAATTCCTCCGCGGTCCACAGGTTCGGGTCGGTCGCCGCGCTCTGCCCGTCGTACGTGAGCCGCCAGTCGTTTGCCTGCCAGTGCCCCTCATGGCCGGGATCGTTTGACCACCCGCGCAGGTCCAGGCCGGTGAAGAGCGATCGAAAGCCCTCGTCGACGGCGGCGACCTCCGCCGACGGGACGCCGGTCGACGGGAGTTCCCTGATCCGGATGTTGCGGAAATGGCACTCGGAGCCTTCCGACTCCAGGCAGATGTATCCTTTGCGCGGAGCACACGCGCTGCCGCCGGAGACCTCCTTGCCGTTGACGGAGAGTTTCAATGCGCCGTCCTGGCAGACGACGCGGTAGTGGTTCCATTCGGGAGACGGCTTGCAACGATGTTCACTGGGCAGACAGCGCATCGAGCCGTTGGGATGGGGCCGATCGGGGGTGAGCACGGCCCCATGTATCGCGAACACGTCGCCGTGGCTGGTGTAGGCCTCCGAGTTGCGGCCGTCGAGGATCTGCACCTCGATCGAGCGCGTGAACGGCACGCCCGGCGCGGTGAGGGCGTCGCTCCAGACGAACAGGCCGGCGTTCCCCTGTGGGACGAGGTGCCGCCATTCGAGTTCCAGCTCGAAGTTCTCGTACATCCGCGTGGTGCGCATCACGCCGGTCGGCTTGCCGGTGGAGACGATCATGCCGTCCCGCACCGAAAACGTTTCGGGTGCGCAGTTCACGTTGACCCAGCCGTCGAGGTCCGTGCCGTTGAACAGCGGGACGAACCCGTCCGGCTCGGCGGACAGGCCGTAGCGAAACAGTAGACCCGGAAACAGGACGAGCGCAAGCGCGAAGGTGCGCAGCATGGGAGAACTCCCGAGGTGCGAGGTGAAGCGCTTGGCCCGTCCCGATATTCTCAGGCAGTTGCGGCACGAAACGCAAGCGCGTGGCACCGAAACTTTTTTCTTGCGTTCCGTTGTGGACCGCGCGGCCGCCGGTACAATGCTGGCGTTCCGCGCCTGACCAAGTCGAACTCTCAGGTCGACCACGTCAGCGATGCGGACGCAGCCGCGTGCAGCACACATCTCGACTTTCATTCACGGAGTGAGGAGGCTGCCCATGTCGCACAGATCGGATAACGGCCGCGGCCGGCCGAATTTCAACCGCCGCGACTTTCTCAAAGGTTCCGGGGCCGCGATGGCCGCGACCGCCGTCGCGACGGAAGCCGCCCAGGCGCAGGCCCAGCGGAACCGCGTCGTCGCCGGCCCGACCCGCATCACGCTGAACGTGAACGGCCAGGACCATGAAGTGACCGTCGAGCCGCGGACGACGCTGCTCGAAGTGCTCCGCTATCACCTGAACCTCACCGGCGCGAAGGACCTCGACGACGTGTACGTCGACGGGGCCGACACGGTGATGATCGACGGCAAGGCGACCTACGCGGGGACGGTGTTCGCGCTGCAGGCCCGCGGCAAGCAGGTCCGCACGGTCGAGTCGCTCCGCAACGGCGACCAGGTGGATGACGTGGTCCGCTGCTTCGTCAAGCACGACGCGATGCAGTGCGGCTACTGCACGTCGGGCTTCGTCGTCGCCACGCGGGCGTTCCTCGACAAGAACCCGGGCGCTTCGCTGGACCAGATCCAGGAGGGGCTGGGAGGGAACATCTGCCGCTGCGGCACGTACGACGGCATCACGCAATGTGCCCTGGAACTGGCGAAGAAAGGAGGTGCGTGATGGCTGAGCGCACAGTGGCCTGGAAACCCCGGAACGAGAACAAGGTGTTCGGCACGGCCGTCGACCGGATCGACGGCGTCGAGAAGGCGACCGGCTACGCCAAGTATTCCACCGATGTGAACCCGGCCGGGACGCTGTTCGCACGGTGCCTGTCGTCGCCGCACGCGCACGCCGTGATCAAGAGCCTCGACGTCGAGCCGGCGAAGAAGGTGGCCGGCGTGAAAGCCGTCTATGTCTTTCCCGGACGCGCCCCTGGCTTCGAGGTCCGGTATGACGGGCAGTTGATCGCCGCAGTGGCGGCAGAGACGAGCGGCCAGGCGGCCGACGGCGTGGCCGCAATCAAGGTCGAGTACGACGTGCTGGACCACTTCGTGGATGAATTCGACCTCGCCCAAGGGGTGGAAATGGGCCGCGCTAAACCGCAACGAACGGTCGAAGCCGGGAATCTGGGAGAGGCCCTTGCGGCAGCGGATACGGTCCATCGCGGCTTCTACGGCATCCACACGATCAGCCATGCGTGCCTCGAAGCGCACGGCTCACATGCCAACTGGCAGGCCAACGGCGAACTGCTCGTGCACCTCTCGACGCAGAACGTGTCGGGGACGCCCGGGCAGTACACGATGCCGCTCGGGATCGACGCGTCGAAAGTGACCGTCAACTGCGAGTACATGGGGGGCGGCTTCGGCAGCAAGTTCGCCGCAGACGAGTGGGGCATTGCCTGTGCCGCGCTCTCGAAGGATTCCGGGAAACCGGTCCGGCTGCACCTCGATCGCGCCACCGAACTGAAGACCCCCGGAACCCGGCCCTCGGCGTTTGCCGATGTCACGATCGGCGCGGACGCCGCCGGCAAAATCACCGCCTGGGACAGCCACCACTGGGGGACGAACGGTCCTGACGGGGGGACGGTCGGCGCCATGCCGTACGTGTTTGAGCCCCCCAACCGCCGTCTCATGGTCACCGGTCTCGCAACCAACTGCGGATTCAACAAGGCATGGCGTGCGCCGAACCATCCGCAGGCCTGCGCGCTGACCGACACGGCAATCGACGACCTGGCGGCGGCGATGGAGAAAGACCCGTTCGACGTGTTCAAGGCCAACCTGAACATCGTCGCCCGGGCGGTGAGTCCCGACGTCTATGCCGCCGAGATGGACATCGCCGCCGGTCTCATGGACTGGAAGGGTCTCTGGAAACCGCGCGGCACCTGGACCGAAGGGAACGAAAAGCACGGGCTGGGGATGGCCATCCACACCTGGGGTGGCGCGGCCGGCGGCGGCAAATGCACCGTCCGCATCAATCCCGACGGGACCGTCGAGTCGTTCGCCGGGACGCAGGACCTGGGGACCGGCAACAAGACGGTCATCGCCGTCACACTGGCCGAAACGTTCGGCCTGCCGATCAGCAAGGTGAAAGTCCACATCGGCTCGAGCAAGTACCCGGCCTGCGGCGGCTCGGGGGGCAGCACGACGGTTGGCGGCATCAGTGGTCCGCACCGCCGTGCCGGACTGGATGCGCTCTGGAAGGTGTTTGACCTCGTCGCGGCCAAGCACAACGTCGACGCCGCGACACTCTCGGCCGTCGACGGCAGAATCCTGTCGGGGACCAATTCCGTCTGCACCTGGGAGGAGGCGGCACGGCTCACCGGCCCGATGGGGCTGGAAGTCGCCGGCGAAGGACCCAAGGACGACGGCCTCACCGGCCGGCAGGTCGGCGGCGTGCAGATGGCCCACGTGGCCGTCGATCCCGAGACCGGCAAGGTGCGGATGATCAAGTACGTCGCCGTGCAGGACATCGGCGTCGTCGTCAGCCGCAAGACGGCGGAAAGCCAGGTCCTCGGCGCGATGATCATGTGCATCGCGTACGCACTGTCCGAAGAACGGATCATGGACAACCACACCGGGCGCTACATCAACGCCAATCTCAAGGACTACAAGCTCCCGCGGATCGGCGACATCGGCGAACTGGTCGTGGAGTTTTACGAACCGGACAGCGAATACAACCGCGGCGTCGTGGGGCTGGGCGAACCGCCGGTGATTTCCGGCGGGGCGGCGATTTCCAACGCCGTCGCGAACGCCCTCGGCAAGCGCATCCCCGTGCTGCCGCTGACGCCCAAGCGCGTCCTTGACACGCTGCGTGCGTAGGTCAGGCTCCTGCCTGGCATGTTGTGCAAGCGATTCCAATCCGGCAGGCGGGAGCCTGCCCTACGATCACGGGAGGTCGGCCATGACCAACTTCGAATATGCCTGCCCGGAAACGGAACAGGAGGCCGTCGAGTTTCTCGGCGAACACCGGGGCGAAACGGCCGTGCTTGCCGCGGGGACCGACCTCGTGGCCCTGCTCAAGTCGCGCGTGGTGAAACCCAGGCGCGTGGTCGACATCACCCGCATCGAGTCGCTGCGCGGCATCGAGCCGAACGGCGACGGTGTGCTGATCGGTGCGCTGACGACGTTGGAAGATATCCACGACAGTCCGCTGCTGGCTGACTATCCGTGCCTCAGGGACGTGGTCGAAGGGATCCGCGCGATCCAGATTCAGCAGAACGGCACGCTCGGCGGCGACCTGTGCCACCTGCCGAACTGCTGGTACTTCCGCAATGGGTACGGACTCCTGGCCCGGGAGGAAGGCCGTTCGCTCGCGGACGAGGGGGACAACCGCTACCACGCCGTGTTCGGCAACAGCGGCCCCGCCAAGTTCGTCAGCGCTTCGCGTTTCGCGCCCGGCCTCGTTGCGTGGGACGCGCTGGTGCGGATCGTCGGTCCCGGTCCGAAGGACGAGACCTGGCTGCCGCTGGAAGAGTTCTACGTTGCCCCCAAAACCGAACGGCAGGGGATCACAGTCCTGCAACCGGGCCAACTGATCACACACGTGCAGTTACCGCTCGCCGAGCAGCGGCTGAGCGCCACGTACGAAGTGCTCGAGATGCAGGGGCTGGACTGGCCGCTGGCGGCCGCCGCCTGCACTTTGGAACTCGACGTCGGCGTCGTACGGCGCGCGAAGGTCGTGCTGGGGCACGTCGCCCCGACGCCGTGGGTGTCGGACCTGGCGGCGAGCGCGCTGACCGGGCAGCCGGTGACGCCCGAGACGGCGGACCTGGCGGGCCAGGCCGCAGTCTCCGAGGCGACGCCGCTGTGGAACAACGAATACAAGGTGCAGCTCGCGAAGACGTCCGTCAAACGCGCACTCCTGCGTGCGACGAATCAACTCTGAGCGTTACGTCGTAAACATGCGTCGTTTAGCCGCGACCCGCAGGGGAGCGATTCGGAGACAGCGCGATGGAAAAGAAACTGAGCATCCTCAATCAGCCGCACCGGTGCCGCCATCTCCAGTCGAAGGGGATGTACATCAACGTCAACATGTCGGCGGGCGAGGAAGTTGCCGGCGACGGCCACGTGT
The DNA here is from genome assembly GCA_964633565.1 of uncultured Planctomycetaceae bacterium. Taxonomy (GTDB): domain Bacteria; phylum Planctomycetota; class Planctomycetia; order Planctomycetales; family Planctomycetaceae; genus CAZWGW01. Next base: position 9,010 of record CAZWGW010000027.1, on the reverse strand, counting down.
GGTGCGCCATGACGCAGGCGCAGCTCGGCCCGGATAACGGCCTGTGCAACCCGGAAGAATGCGGTGACACCGATCGGTCCTGCTACGTGCCGATGTGAGCCGATACGTTGCTCATGAACGGCGTGTCGGCAGTGTAATAGTCCGCACATTCCGCGGGCTGACGCCCGCCGCTCGCCGGTGTGGTTCGGAACCGGCTTGACGGGTCGCCTGCGCTCGGTGAAAATCGAGGCAGTTCGTGTCCTTTGCCGGAAACCCGGGCAATTCACTCTTCGAGGAGGTGTTCGGTCATGTTCAAGCTGTTTGCACTCACCGCTCTGGCGGCGCTCGTCTGTTCCACGGTCGGCGTTGCGGCTGAGATCCGCGGCCAGTACATCGAGTCCCGCACCTGCGACGTTTACACCGGCCCGTGCTTCGCGAATGCCGAGATGGGGCTGGCCGGCAAGGAGGCGGTGATGGCGTGGAAGGTCGAGGAGGGGGGCTGGAACGGCGCCTCGCTCGACGGCCTCAGCGTGGCCCTGGTGGTGAAGGCCGAGAGCACGCTCGGCGACACGGGCGTATTCGTGCAGGACCCGGGGCACATTGAGTCGGTGATCCTCGTCGATGAGCAGGCGACGGACGAGCAGGCCGAGGCCCTTGTCGCGTTCGTCAAGGAAGCGGCCGCGAAGTACACCGGCGACGTGAAGCAGGTCGCGCGGACCGCGATCGAAATGGAGAACGATTACTACGCGATGGAAGGGACGCTCAAGGCCGGCAAGATTGCCAGCATCGAAACCCGCAAACTCGCCAAGGGGGACTGTATCTGCACGAACGAGCAGATCTTTTACCAGCCGCTCGTGGACGACCTGCAGCAGGCGACGCCGGCCTATTCGCTCACGCAGTCGTACCAGGGGAAAGACCTGAATGCGAAGTGGGAGAGCAATAACACTCGCAGCGCATTCCTGGCCACGTTCCGCAAGTAGTGCACGCGGGCCGCGTGCAATTGTCTGACGACGACACGACGCCGTACGCTTCCCGCCCGGGGACCGTGCGGCGTGTTTTTCGACCGTGCCCACACGTACATCCCGGAGAGACCCCATGAGACTCCCCCTTGTCATCACCGCGGTCGTCGCGGCCTGTGCGCCCGCCTTCGCCGACGACTACAAGCTCGAACAGGCGGATGCCGCTCCGGACGGCCTCCCGGCCGCGATCGCCGCACAGGTCGCGCCGAGCGGCCAGCGCATCGCCGGTCCCCAGCGGCCGCTGTGCACGATCTGGCTGGCGAAAGAGACCGCTGCGAAAGAGGGCTTCGAGCCGACGCTGGCGATCAAGTATCCCTTTACGCCCGGTCAGTTCATGGGGGTGCTGCAGGTGCCGCGCCGTGCGGGGCTGACCGACTTCCGCGGCAACGAGATCGAAGAGGGGTTGTACACGCTGCGTTACGGCCAGCAGCCAATGGACGGCAACCACATCGGCACCAGCCCGACGGCCGATTTCCTGCTGGCGCTCCCCGTCGCGGTCGACGAGGATCCGGCCACGATCGGGTCGGTCGAGGACCTGTTCAAGAAGAGCGCCGAGGCGTCCGGCACGACGCACCCGGCGATCTTCACGCTGCTCCCGGTGGGCGACGCGAAGATCACGGAGCCGGGCCTCGCGCACGATGAGGAGCACAGTTTCTGGGTCCTGCAGGTGGTCGCGGCGGGGCCGAAAGATGCCAAACACCCTTTGCGGCTGGTCGTCGTCGGCCAGTCGGAGGGGTAGCAGGCTGTCGAACGGCGGTTCGTCGTGCCCTGACAAATCGGGGCTTTCGTGAGAACGCGGGTTGATACTTCCATCGGACCGCATGAATGCGGTCACTACGAGCGATTGTCTTATTGCAACTGCGAGGCGCAGCCATGCAGCGCATCACAAACCAGCCACTGACGCGCGCCTGGCCCGCGCACAAGCCTTCGCTCCCTTTGCTGCCTTCTGTTCTGATTCTGTCGCTTGCCTGTCTTCTGTCCGTACGCGGCGAAGAACCACCCGCTTCCGAGCCGAAGGGGCCGCCCGAGCCGCCCAAGGAATTGTTCACCGGGCAGGTCGTCTACCTGGAAGAAGCCCTCAAGAAGCGCGGCGTCGACAGCTACGAAGAAACCGGCAAGCACATCGTGCTGGAGACGGACGGAGGCGAATTGATCCCGATCCTGGCCGACTGGCGCGGGCGCGCCTTCTACCAGGATGAACGCCTGCGGAACCGCAAGGTGGAGCTGGTCGGCTTCCGACGGCCGGGGCTCCCGTATCTCAACGTGATGGCGGTCTACACGTTCGACGAACAGGGCGAGCGGATGTACACGGACTACTGGTGCGACATCTGTTCGATCCCGATGTACCAGATCCAGCCGTGCGAATGCTGCCAGGCGGAAATCCGGCTGCGATTCCAGAAACAGGAATTGCCGGACTACGTCGTGAGGCCGGCCGCGCCGCCCGAGAAGTCTGCGACGGGGCCGTAACGACGCGCGCCTGAGACGATTGCACCTTCGGCGAGATGCCACGCCTGACTGCGGTGCTGATCGATCGAATGGCAGGTTCTCCTTCGCTGCGGCGGTATTCTCCGCAGGGCCGGCGGTCATGTGCGGCCTCGCACACGTGTCACACGCATTTTGCAACACGACTTTTTCGCAAACTGTAGCGTAACTACTCTTTTAGTAGGTTTGTGAACGTGTGTATTCTCCCGGCCCACGACGCATTCGCCATCGCCCATCCCACCGGTGGATGCAATTCCCCACTTCCCCTCACACAACTCCATGGTCTGGTATCTGCTGCCGGCAATCGTGCTGGCGCTGTCGCTGGCGATCCTGCTGGTGCTGCAGCGGCGCTCCGAGTTGAACAGCCTCGGCGAACAACTCACGGATCGCAGCGAGGCGAAGCGCGCCGGGAGCCACAAGGCGCGGCTGCAGTACCCGCACGTCGACCTGAGCCGTTGCCTCGGATGCGGGACCTGCGTGGCGGCGTGCCCGGAAGAAGGCGTGCTGGGGTTGATCCATGGCCAGGCGGCCGTCATTCATGGGGCGCGCTGTGTCGGGCATGGACGCTGCGCCGCCGAGTGCCCGACCGGCGCGATCCAACTGACGTTGGGCGACCTGCAAAGCCGCAGCGACATCCCGGTCCTGGGCGATCACTTCGAAGCGCTCGACCGGCCCGGCGTATTCCTCGCGGGCGAAGTCACCGGGTTCGCGCTGATTCGCACGGCGATCGCGCACGGAACGACGATCGCCGACGAAGTCCATCGGCGCGCGGTTGACGCGAAATCGCCGCAGAATGGCGACGTCCTCGACTTGTGCATCGTCGGGGCCGGGCCGGCCGGGATTGCCGCGTCGCTGCGTGCGAAACAGCACGGCCTCAGGTTCTGCACGCTCGACCAGGAAGGGCTGGGGGGGACTGTCGCGAAGTACCCCCGACGCAAGCTGGTCATGACGCAGCCCGTCGAGCTGCCGCTGTATGGAAAGCTCAGGCAGACCAGTTACAGCAAGGAACAGCTCATCGAGCTGTGGCAGGAACTGGTCCGGAAATACGAATTGCCGATCCGGCCCGGCACGGAGTTCCAGGGGATCGAGCCGGGGCGGAACGGGTCGTATCGCGTCACAACGAACAACGGCGACGTCGCGGCGCGGCACGTGTGTCTTGCCTTGGGACGGCGCGGGACGCCGCGCAAGCTGGGGGTCCCCGGCGAAGACCTGCCCAAGGTGGCCTATAACCTGATCGACGCGCAGTCGTATCAGGGGCGGCGCATCCTGGTCGTGGGAGGCGGCGACAGCGCCATTGAAGCCGCGCTGGGCCTGGCCGAGCAACCCGGCAACGTCGTGACGCTCTCGTACCGGCAGGGGGCGTTCTCGCGGCTGAAGGCGCGGAATGAGTCGCGCATCCGCGAGGCGATCCAGTCGGGACGCGTCGAGTGCCTGTTCGGCAGCCAGGTGAAGGAGATCGGATCAGATACGGTTCGCATCGAAGTCGCAGGCGCGAATGGCACACCGACGAGCCGCATCCTGCCGAACGACGAGGTGTTCGTCATGATCGGCGGGGTGCCGCCGTTTCAACTGCTGGAGGCGGCCGGTGTGTCGTTCGATCCGGCGCGGCGCGCGCCGGCCCCGGCGCTCGTCGATCAGGGGACCGGGCTGCTCCGCGCGCTGTCCGTGGCGCTCCTGCTGGCGCTCGCGGCGTGGGGCTGGGTCCATACGTTCCAGCGGTACTACCGGCTGCCGGCCGTCGACCGGCCGGACTCGCTGTGGCACGACTGGCTGCGGCCGTCCGGGACAGTCGGAATTTTGACCGGCACACTGGCGGCGGTGCTGATCGTGGCCAACCTGTGCTATCTCGTGCGGCGGTCGAACTGGGGTCGGTGGCTGCCGGGGAGCCTGCAGGGCTGGATGACGTCGCACGTGGGGACGGGCGTCCTGGCGCTGCTGCTGGTGATGGTGCACAGCGCGATGGCGCCACGCGACACAGTCGGCGGCCACGCCTTTGTGGCACTCATCATCCTGATCATTACGGGTTCGATCGGGCGTTACCTGTACGCGTTCGTTCCCCGTGCAGCGAACGGACAGGAGCTGGCGCTCGAGGAGATCGACCAGGTTGTTGCGTCCGAATCGGCCGAATGGGACCGGCAGGCGCGCGGCTGGGGGGAGTCGCTGCGCCAGGAGATCCAGGAGGCCGTGGCCGTGCAGCACCGGAACCGTGGGATTCTCGGACGGCTATTGGGCCTGATCAGCGGGCAACGACACTGGCACACGTTATCCGCGCGACTGCGCGCGCAGTGGGAGGAGCAGGGGCTGGCCGCCGACCAGATTGCGCGACTGAGCGCGCTCGGGGAGCGGGCCTATCGCACATCACGGTTGGTGGCGCATTACGAAGACCTGCGGGCGCTGCTCTCCTCCTGGCGGTACTTCCACCGCTGGGTGGCCTGGCTGATGGTGCTGCTGGCGGGCACTCACATCATTGCGGCGTTGCGTTTCGCGCGGATCCTCCCCTGACCCCGTTTTCAAAAACCCGAACGATCCCGCTGCTGGTGAGCGTCCTGTCGCTCATGCTGGTGGTGTGGGTCTGGCATGCCGACCGGGGCAATACGTCGCCGGGCGAGCTGTCCGCCGCGCACGCGCAGGACCAGCGGCTCGTCGGGGTGGAGGGCTGCCAGCGGTGCCACGGGGCTTCCGCACAGGAGATGACCCGGTCCTGCCTCGCCTGCCATGAGGCGATCGCCGCGCAGCTCAACGAGTCGCGGGGGCTGCACGGCACGTTGCCGGAGGGTTCGGCGACACACTGCGAAACGTGCCACCTGGAACATCACGGGGAGGAGTTCCGGCTGGTCGACGCCCGGGCGTTTGCGCTGGCGGGAACTCCAAAACCGCGGGAGTTCGATCATGCCCGGCTCGACTTCGACCTGACGGGCCGCCACCAGACGATCGACTGCGAGAAGTGCCACACGAACGCCGTCGTCGAACCGCTGCCGCAGGGACAGACGCGGTTCCTCGGCCTCACGGACGACTGCCGGAGCTGCCACCAGGACGTCCACAAGGGGACGTACGGCGCCGACTGCGCCTCGTGCCACGGCCAGGAGCATGCGTTTCGTGCCGTGGCCGGTTTCTCGCATCCGGACACGTTTCCGTTGACTGGCGTCCACGCCGAGGCGAAGTGCGCAGCCTGTCACCCGGAAGGAATCAAACGGGCGCTCGATCAACTGATTACGAAGAATGAGTCGCCGCTTCAGGCGACGCGTGCTTCCCGCACGTGTGCCGAATGTCACGCGTCTCCGCACAAACAGAGTTTCCTGGCGCGCGCGTCAGCGGCAATCGGGCGGGACTCGGCGATGGCCTGCGAACATTGCCACCCGACCACGCACAAATCGTTTCGCGGCGACGACGCGATGATCGACGTCGCGTTGCACGCGGTCACCGGATTTCCCCTCACGGCGCCGCATGACCGAGTGGACTGCAAAGCGTGCCACTCCGGTTTCGGGTCGCCCAAGTCCACCGCAGAGACGTTCCGCGTCTGTTATCCCGGGCGCACGGCCGACGACTGCCAGGCGTGCCACCGCAATCCGCACCGCGGGGACTTTGTGGCCGCCGCGCTGCAGGGTGCGACGTGCCTCGACTGTCACACGCGGACGTCGTTCCGTCCGGCGACATTGACGGCCGCCCGGCACGGCGAGGCAGGGTTCACGCTGTCGGCCGTGCATCAGCGCGTGGCATGTGAGAAATGCCATCCGAATACGGTCGCCACGCGGGACGCCGCCGGCCGGACGATCTCGGTCCGCCACTTTGCCGGCGCTCCGACAGCATGTCGCGACTGTCACGCCGACCCGCACAATGGGGACTTCGTGGCCGGTGTGTTCAAGGACCAGGACTGCACGGCCTGTCACCAGGAGAACAGCTTCCGCCCGGCGCAGTTCACGCTGGCCCAGCACGCGCAGACCGGCTTCCCGCTGTCGGCCGCACATCAACGCGTCGCCTGCGAAAAATGCCACACACAGTCGGTGACGATGCGGGACGCGTCAGAAAAAACGTTCCGCGTGCACCATTTCTCCGGCACGCCGGCGTCCTGCCGCGAGTGCCATGCCGACCCGCACCTGGGGCAGTTCCAGGTCGGGTTGTTCCAGGACCAGGACTGCACCGCCTGTCATCACGAGGAGAGCTTCGTCCCCGCGGAGTTCACGCTGGAACAGCATGCCCACACGCGCTTCCCCCTCACCGGCGCGCACGAAGCGGTCGCCTGCCGGAACTGTCACTCACAGCAGATCACGCAGGTGCTGGACGACAATCGTCCGGTGCGCGCGCGGGTCTTTCACGGCACGCCGTCTGACTGCCGCAGTTGCCACGCAGACGTGCATCGCGGGGCGTTCGACAAGCCCGAACTCGCGGCCGGGATCGACGGCCGGACCGACTGTCTCCGCTGTCATACGACCGAGCGGTTCGACGTGCTCGTCGACGAGACGTTCGATCACGAGATGTGGACGGGCTATCCACTCGCCGGGGCACATGCCGAAGTGAAGTGCGCGCAGTGCCACGCACCGTCGCGCGCGCCGGATGAGCAGGGCCGGACGTTCGGGTGGGCGAAAGGTCGCGACTGCCAGGCGTGCCACCAGGACCCGCACCTGGGGCAATTCGGCGGGCCGGAGGAGGTCGATTGCGCGCGCTGTCACAACGTGGCGGACAGCTTCCAGAAACTGTCGTTCGACCATCAGACCGACTCGCGGTTCACGCTCGACGGGATTCACCTGCGACTCGATTGCGCGAAGTGCCACCGCACGTACAACCTGCAGAACGGCGGACACGTGGTGCGGTACAAGCCTCTGGGCACAAAATGTGGCGATTGCCACTCGGCCGGCTCGGCGACGACGCCGCGCCGTACGGGCCGCGTTCCCTCCCGTTCAAGTCGCGGAGGGACCCCGTGATGCGGCGCGTGCTGCGACGATTGACACTGGCGGCTGTCTGTGCGCTCAGCGGGCAGTTCGCGCCCGAAGAGGTGCTGGGGGAATCGACGCGCAAGGTCGAAGTCCGCGTCACGTCGATCGCCGGTCCCGCCCTGTACATCGACCAGGGGCGCGAAGCGGGACTGGAGGCGGGAGACATCGTCGCCCTCGTCGTTCCGGGACAGGGGGTCGTGCAATTGCGGATTCAGTCGGTCTCGCGCACGAGTGCGCGGTGCATCGTCCCGGGGGGGAACGTGTTCGTCGACATCGGCACGCGCGGCATGGTGCTCGTCCCCGAGGAGCGGTTCGCCGCGCCGGACGTCCCCCAGCCCGACGGCGCGCCTGTCGAGCCGGACGCGGATCAGCCGGTGCATCCGCCGTGGTCGCAGTCGCTGGAAGACTTTGACACCGACCAGCCGCTGCTCGCGCCGATTGTGCGCGACCCCGGGGACCGGCCGACCGAGATCCGCGGCCGCCTGTACATGCAGTACCTGCACAACCTCAACCTGTACTATGGCGACAACCAGTACACAATCGGCCGGGCCGGGCTGGAGTTGTGGGCTGAGAACCCGTTTGGCGCCGGGGGCGGGATCCATTTCGACGGCGGCGCGTGGGTGCGCGGCTACAACGTGTGGGACGACGGGGAAGACCTCACCTTTCAGGGCTGGCCGACCGGGCTCTCCTACTACTGGGGCGGCACCGATGACGAGCCGCTCCGGTTCGAGATCGGGCGGTTTTTCCACAACGAGTTCGCGGAGTTCGGCCTGATCGACGGCACCGAGATCGTCTACCGCACCGGGCGCGGCGACCGCATCGGTTTCAGCGTCGGCTTCCTGCCGGACCCGTTCCCTTACCTCAGCACGGGGCGCGACCTGGCGGCGAGCGTGTTCTACCGCTTCATTTCCGACGAGACGGAGGCGCTGCAGGCGGGGATCGGCTACCAGAAAACATGGCATGACGGCGTGCCGGACCGGGACCTCGTCATCGGCAACGTCGGCTGGTATCCATCGTCGCGATTCTCGCTGAACGGTTCAATCTGGGCCGACATCTACACCTCCGCGGACACGGTCAAGACCGCCCCCGTCGAACTGACCGAAGGATTGCTGAATGGCATATTCCGGGTCGATCCGACGTGGGGATTCGGCGCCCACGCGAGCTACTTCCGCTGGCCCGAGACGAAGCGCCACATCTATAAGCCGATCTCGGACATCTACCTGCTGCGGAACCAGGTGCTGCGAGTCGGCGCCCAGGCGTGGAAAGAAGTGAACGACCACGTCCGCTTCGACGTGCGGGTCGACCAGTGGTTCGACCAGGACGACGAGGGGACCGCCTGGGATGTCGGGATGACCTTGTCGGACTGGCCGCTCAAGCAGTTCAGCCTGATTCTCGGCGTGTACGACACCGATGGGCTGTACAGTTCCGGTCCCGGCGGGCGCGTCACGCTGATGCGGTACTTCTCCAAGGGCTTCTTCTCCGTCGGCTACGACACCGGCGGGTTCCTGTACAACCCGAACAACGTTCTGCTTCAGCAGCAGGCAGTGCACGTGGCCCTCGACCTGTCGCTGACGCCGACGACGTCGTTGTCGATCACGG
>CAZWGW010000026.1:14565-19986 GCA_964633565.1 uncultured Planctomycetaceae bacterium | reverse complement strand
GGGAGCGGCTTGAGGAACGGGGTCGCCTTCAGCGGTTTAGGCGCGGGCGGCCGGGGCCAGATCAGGTCGCTGCGACCGTCGAGCCAGTCGAGGTATTCCAGAAGTGACTTGGCCATGGGGTGGAGCTGGTCATTGCAGATCTGCAGCCTGCAATCTGCAATTCTACGTCACTTCCACGGGAATGCCTGCTGTGACAGCCGCTCGTACGCCTCGATGTACTTCTCCCGCGTCTTGCGAACCACGTCCGCGGGCAGTGCTGGAGGCGTGCTCTCCTTGTCCCAGCCGGACGCCTCCAGCCAGTCGCGGACGAACTGCTTGTCGAACGACGCCTGGCCCCGTCCGGCGGCGTAATCGTTCTCCGGCCAGAATCGCGAACTGTCCGGCGTCAGGACCTCGTCGATCAGCAGCAACTCACCGCCGATGCGACCGAACTCGAACTTGGTGTCGGCGATGATGATCCCGCGCGTCAGGGCGTGCGCCGCACCGCGGCGGTAGATCTCCAGGCTCAGCGTCCGCAGCCGTTCGGCGAGGTCCCGGCCGACGATCTCGCACATCCGCTCGAAGGAAATGTTGACGTCGTGGCCCGTCTCCTCCTTGGTCGCCGGGGTGAAAATCGGCTCGGGGAGGCGGCTGCTTTCCACGAGTCCCGCCGGAAGTTTGATGCCGCAGACGGTCCCGGACTTCTGGTACTCCTTCCAACCGGAACCGGCGAGGTAACCGCGAACGACGCACTCGATCGGCACGACTTGCGTCTTGCGGACGACCATGCCGCGGCCGGTCAGCGAGGCCACGTCAGTCCCAGCCGGCAGCGGCAGTGCCGTGACGTCCATCGTCAGCAGGTGATGGGGCGTCTCGAGCTTGTGAAACCAGAACTCGCTGATTTTCGTCAGCACCCGGCCCTTGTCGGGGATCCCGGTCGGCAGCACGTGGTCAAACGCGCTGATCCGGTCCGTGGCGACGAACAGCAGCCGCTCGCCGAAGTCGTAGATGTCGCGGACCTTGCCGCGGCGGACGGGGATTCCGGGGAGTGTGCTCTGCAGCAGGGCCGTCATGTCGTGCTCCGTGAATGCGCGGTGGCGCCGTGGGAATGGGGAAGGTTCGGTCGAGCGGTAACATAGCAACGCGGGCAGGGGACGGAAACGGACCGGCGAATCTCCTGGCGGGCCGCTCCCGAATTCACAGGTTTTCAGTTGCGATTCGCCTCGCCGCGCGGCACACTGAGGTCGATTGTGAGGGAAATTCGAGTGGTTCCCGCAGGTGGGAGGGCTCAGCAATGTGGTTTCGCGGTGTGGCGCTGACCGTCGTCGTGTGGTGCGGGGCAGGCTCAGGGATCGCGGCGGACGATGCGCCGGCCGCTGCGCCGGGCGACGACGCCCCGGCGCCACTGCAAGCGACCGTTGGCAAGACCTGGACGCAACTCTTCCGGGCGAGTCGCCGCTATCAGGGCGTCAGGCCCCTTGCGCCAAATCTGCCGGTTAAGGCGCTCGACGACCTGCAACTGACCGGTCCCGGACAGGGGCACAAGTACGTCCTGGGCCAGTTTGCCGCGGACGGCAAATGGGGGACGGTCGACGGTGCGATCCAGCTTGTCGAGGGGCGCAACGCGGCCCTGAAGCTCGGGACTGCGAAAAACTTTGAGCTGGAAGCCACACTGGAACTGGGCGAACTCGGCGGCTGGTTCATGCTCGTTGGCTGGAACGAGGGGCGCGGCTACTCGATTATCAACATCGGGTTCCGCGAGAGCACCAGCCCGTGGTTCATCACCGAATATCGTGGCAGCAGCGCCATCCTTGAGGCGCACCAGGAAGTCGGCAAGTTCGAATGGCAGCGCGACCAGTCGATGCGCTTGACGGTCAAGGACCAGGAACTCAATCTGGAGGTTGGCAAAGTCAAAGTTCTGGACAGGCAGACGCTGTCGAACTACGAAATGGGAGACGTGGTCCTCGGCGTGTACGACACCAACTACGGACCTCGACCGCTGCGAATTCTGTCGCTCCGCATGAGAGCCCTGGACTGAATGGACCCCCTCCCGCTGCTGCAGGACCTCGTCGCGATCCCCAGTGTCAACCCGATGGGCCGGTTCGACTCGGACGCGGAACCGTACGAATCGGGCGTCAGCGATTATCTTGAGGCGCTGTTCCGCCGCATCAGTGTGCCGTACGAGCGGCACGAAATCGCCCCCAAACGGGCCAATCTGATTGCCCGTATCGACGTCCCCGGTGCAACCCGCACCATCGTGCTCGATGCACACCAGGACACCGTCCCCGTTGACGGCATGACGATCGACCCGTTCGACCCTGTTGTTCGCGACGGCCGGCTCTACGGCCGCGGCGCGTGCGACGTCAAAGGGGGAATGGCGGCCATGCTGGCGGCGTTCTGCCGACTGTCGGAGACCAGCCCAGCGGGCGCCGCCAACGTCGTCCTCACCTGCTGCTGCGATGAAGAAGCGACCTCGATGGGAGTGAACTCACTCGTGCAGTTGTGGCAAGGCGGCGAGCAGCCATCGGACCTGCTGCGGCGACGACCGGACGTTGCGATCATCGCCGAGCCGACGGAACTGGACGTCGTGGTCGCCCACCGCGGCGCGACGCGCTGGAAGATCCGGACGACCGGCCGGGCCTGTCACAGCTCTGATCCGACGCAGGGGATCAACGCCATCTACCGCATGCAACGCGTCCTCGCCTGCCTGGAGGAATACGCAGCCGTGCTGCCCGGGCTGTCGCCGCCGCATCCGCTTTGCGGTCCGGCGACGCTCAGTGTCGGGGTGATTGCCGGGGGAGTAAGCGTGAACACGGTGCCGGACGTGTGCACGGTCGAGATTGACCGCCGCGTGATCCCCGGAGAGGACGGCGAGGCGGTCATGGGGCAGGTCGAGCAGTATCTCCGTGAGCGGCTGGATGTCCCGTTCGACATGCTGCCCCCGTGGATCATCGGCCCGGCGCTGCCCGATACCGACAACGGCGCGCTGGCCGACGGACTCCTGCGGACAGCGGCCGAGGTCGTCGGTGCGCGGCGCAAGCTCGGCGTCCCGTACGGGACGCACGCCTCGCGTTTCGCCGTGTCCGGTGTGCCCGCTGTGGTGTTCGGTCCCGGGTCAATTGCCCAGGCGCACACCGGAGACGAGTGGATTTCGGTTGAACAGTTGCGGCAGGCGGCCGAGATATACTATCGATTCTGCTCATCGCCTGATTGGGCCCCAGCGACCCGGACGCTTCAAGCGTCCGGGTCGCTCTCACCCTCGCCGCCCGCATGACCGAAAAACGCACGATCCGGCCGTATCCCTCCCTCCCCGCGCGCCTGTCTCGCGGTGACCGCGAAGACCGGCAGCACTGGGAACTGGTGATCTCTGGCGACCTGACGGAAAAGCAGGCCGACCTGACCGAGAAGCTCGTCTCCGTGCCGCGCTGCAGCCGCGGGACGATCTTCTTCGACTCCTGCGGCGGCAGCACTTACGTGGGACTGACGCTGGCGGCGCTGATCCGCCTGCGCGGCCTGAGGCCGATCGGAGTCGTCGCCGGCGAATGCTCATCAGCCGCGCTGTTCCCGTTCGCCGCCTGCCCCGAACGGTACGTGCTGCCGTATTCGACGCTCCTGTTTCACCCGATCCGCTGGCAGAGCGACGAGAGCGTCCGCGTGGAGGAAGCGGCCGAGTGGTCGCGGCATTTTCAGCAGATGGAGCCGGCGCTCGACGAACTCTTGTCGCAGATGTTCCCGCTGTCCCCCGAAAAGCTGCATGCCTGGACGCGGCCGGGCCGGTTTGTGACCGGAGCCGAACTGGTCGAGGAGGGGCTGGCGAAGCTCGTCGACATGTTCTCCGGCGACGTCTGGCAGCAGTCGCGTCGCGCCGAAGTCGAGTGAGGTCGATCAGCCCGTAGCCCGAAGGCGAGGGCTCAGCAGCATGTCCCCCCCCTCGCCTTTGGCTACGGGTTAAACGACGACGCACCAGCGTCCTATAATCGGTCGTATGCACTTTGTGTCATTCGTGTCTACGTGGTGGCCCCACATGGCCGGCGTCCCGCTCGAACTCCCGACAATCCAGAACTGGAACTGCCACAACTGCAGCGGCTGCTGCCGGCAGCACGGCATTCATATCACCGACGCCGAAAAGGAGCGGATCGAACGGCAGAACTGGACTGCGGCCGACGGTATCCCCGCCGATACGCCGGTGTTCGTCCGCATGGGGGGCTGGCTGGGGAAACCGTCGTGGAGGCTCGGGCATCAACCGGACGGGGCGTGTGCCTTTCTCGACGAACGCGGCCTGTGCCGCATCCATGCCAGGTATGGTGAAGCCGCCAAGCCGCTCGCTTGCCGCATTTATCCGTACGCATTTCACCCCTCCGGGAAAAAGGTCGTGGTCAGCCTGCGGTTCAGTTGCCCATCGGTGGTGAAGAACCTGGGACGCCCGGTGCGGGACCAGTTGGCCGACATCCGCGAACTGGCGCGGGATGTCGTACCCGATAACGCCACCGCGATGCCTCCTCCCCCGGTGACGCCCCGTGCCCTCCTCGACTGGCCGGACGTGCTGCGGATTGTGCGCGCGCTCGACGATACCTTCGCTGCGCCGGGCGTGACGGTGCTCGTCAAACTGCTCCGGTCCCTGATCTGGATGGCGCTCGTCGAGCAGGCGAAGTTCGACAAGGTACTGGGGGACCGGCTGAAGGAGTTCCTCGAGATCATCCGTGAAGCAGCGGATGCGGAGATCCCGCCTGACATTACGCGACTGCTGCAGGCAGCCCCCCAGCCGAGCCGCGCGGGGCGCGTGCAGTTCCGGCTGCTGGCCGGGCAGTATGCGCGGCAGGACACGTACGCCTCACCACGCGGCCTGTCCGGGCGGTGGCGATTGTTCAAAAACATGCTGCGGCTGACGCGCGGCAAGGGCAGGCTTCCGGCGATCCAGGAGTGCTTCCGTGAAATGCCGTTTGCGGCACTGGAGCAGCCGTTCGGCGGACTGCCGGAGGGAGCGGACGAGATCTTCACGCGGTACTTCCGGGTGAAGCTGCAGGGAATGCACTTCCTGGGCCGGGCCTATTACGACGTGCCACTCGCGGAAGGATTCTACAGCCTGGCGCTCGTGTACCCGGCGGTGCTGTGGCTGGCGCGATGGCTGGCGGTGTCCGACGGCCGGAGCATGCTGCACACCACCGATGTCGTGCAGGCGCTGGCAATTGCCGACCACCATCACGGATACTCCCCCGCCTTCGGGACGTGGGGGTTCCGGGGGCGAGTCAGGACGCTCGCGCAGCATGAAGACATCCCGAAGCTGTGCGTGTGGTATTCACGGTGAGGGGCAAATTGCGCGGACCCGCCGATGCGATCGGCGGGCTTTCGGGGACGTCGACAGACGTTGTCGAGAATCAAGGCGCCGTTCGGTCTTCGTCTGCCTGATGTTCGCTGACCCAGGACTGCCACTGTGCGAGTTGT
>CAZWGW010000026.1:0-14555 GCA_964633565.1 uncultured Planctomycetaceae bacterium | reverse complement strand
GTCGACGGCATTCATGAAGATGCCACCCGCGGCGTTGTCGGGTGCGCTCGTCAGTCTGCGCAAAGGGGTCGAACGGCAAACCGGCCCTTGTGACGTGCGCCAGCGTCCCTCCGGCGGCAGCACGCACAGCCAGCCGCTCGTCCGACATGAGCGCCAACAGCTGCGGCCAGATGGACCGTCCCGCTTGATTCACGGCCGCCAGCGCCGCCGGTCGGCCTTCGCGCTCTGCGCCGGCCAGCCGCTCGACGATTTGCGTGAGCGTCTCATCCCGCTCTTCCGGTTCGCTTGCCGCGGCCAGTCTGGCCAGCAGGTCCGGCAGCACATCCTCGACCGGCTGCGGGTTCTCCAGCGCCCGGCTCAGAAACGCCACGAACGCCTCCGGCGGCACGTAACCGGGCTGCGACGCGATCACCCGGTCCTCGCCGTTCAGCACGAACGTGTGCGGCAGGCCGCGCACGTTGTAGCGGGCCGCCAGCTCTTCCTGCTCGTCGACGTCGACTTTGACCCACAGGAATTTGTCGGCGATCTCCGCCACCCGGTCGTCGGGAAACGTGTCGATCTCCAGCTTGCGGCACCAGACGCACGACTCGCTGCCGAACGTCACCACCATCGGCTTTCGCGCCTCCGGCGCCGCGGCCGCCTCCTTCTGCCGCGCCGCGTCGATCGTTGGCTCGAATTCCAACGCGGGTGCGACAGAACAGAAGGCCGACGTTGCAATGACGACGGCTGATGCAACGACCCGCCGTGGTGATATGAGTCGGTCCATTTCCCAAAAATCCCAAAGCGGTGACAGGTCCCCGCACTCTACAGGAAAGCTTGTCGCCCACGCGCGTTCAGTGCGTGAGTGTGTACGCCAGCAGGTTCACGTTCACCTGCCGCGCGTTGCGGATTTCATCCCCTCCGCAGCAGCAGCAGCTTCCCCCCGCGTTGCCGGTGTCGTTCAGGCCGTCCGGGGAGAAGATCAGCACGATCTTGCCGTCGATCTCCAGCCCCTCCAGGTGCGCCGAGGTGTGGTGTTTGCACTGCAGTTGCTTGATCTCATACACGGTATGGAACACGGGATGGCTCATGTCGAGGTTCGACAATTGCAGCTCCGGGAAGACCTTGGCAATCTCCTGTCGGAAACTCTGCTGCCACGGATCATCGCTGCAGCCTGCCGAGGCGATGATGAAGCCCCCCGCCTGCAGGTAGTTCCGCATGTTCTCGCGCTGCGCGTCGGTGAGCGACCACGTCCCTTCTCCGGTCATGACACAGAACGGAAAGTTGAACAACTCCGACGACTCCAGGTGCACGGGGACGAGGCTGGGGTTGGCGACGACGTTCGTCTCGCGCCCGATCTGTGACAGGAAGTCGGGGCTGAAGCACTTCGACGTCTTGTTGTTGCCGTAGATCAGGTTGCCGCAATTGACCATCCCCGGCTGCAATACGCCCGGCGTCGGCTCCGCGGCCGGGGGGGACTCCGACGGCGGCGGGAACCACGCGAGGACCCCAGCCGAGAGGACCGCACCACCGGCCAGGACTGCAGCGAACTTCATGTACGTTGGTTTCATGCGTTGGTCTCCGCTGAATTGTGCCCGAAGTCCTGGCGACTTCGGCTGCGACAGGATCACTTCCCTTCGGCCATCCTGCGGAAATACGCCTCGGCCGCCTCGCGATACGGCACCGGCACGCCGCGCAGGTTGCCGGCGGCCGAATGGGTCGATTCACGCGTCCCGGAGTCGATCCTCTCTGGCGCGAGCGGATCGTCGATTCCACCGAGCGGCACCCACTGTCCGCGGCCGTCTCCTTGCATCCGGCCGTCGCGCTGCTCGCGCTCCATCAGCTGTTCCAAAGTGTGCGGCCCAAGGACATTGATCGGCGCCTGCGACCCGGGGAACGTCTGGCCCGGCCTCCAGTAGGGCATGTTCGCCTGGCCGGTCCCGTCCATTCCAGATTGTCCTGACGCGCCGATACCTCCTTCTCCCTGCTGTCCGCGGCCCTGACCCTGGCCGGGTTGCCCTTCTTCTTGACCCTGTCCCTGCCCGCGGTTCAGGCCCGGAATGCCGCGCCCCTGGGCCAGTTGGTTGAGCGCCTGCTGCAGGCGGTCTTTCGTGAGCGACAGCGGTCCGTCGAGGCCGTTGCACATCTCGCCCGCCGCACCCTCGCAGTTGTTGCACTCCGACTGCAGAGATTCGAGCTTCTGTGCGGCCGACTCGGCCGATTCGTGGGACTCGCTCCCCTTGCCGGTCCGGGCTTGCTGCGCCGCGTTGCGCTGGTCCTCCGAGATCCCGAGTTCACCGATCTTGTCGCACAATTGCTGCGCGGACTGGCACATCTGCGGAAGCCGCTCCTGGGCTTTGTCCGCCGCCTCGCGCATCTGTTTCATCGTCTCCTGCAGGTCCTGCTCCAGCAGTTCCTGGTCCTTGGCGAGCCGGTCGGCGCGGGCCTGGTCCTGCGGCGTCAGGTTCTGCTGGTCGCGGAACTCCGCCATCCGGTCAGCGAGCTGCCGCTGCCGCTGAATGATCGACCGCATCCTGTCGGCCGATGCCAACAGCGAGTCGGCCATCTTGAACAGCTCCATATCCTCGGCCGCGGCGTCGAGTTGTTCCTTCTGCTCCTGGCTGAACGGTTCGTTCTGCTCGCGGAATTGCTGTTCCGCCTGCTGGAACTCCGACTGATTCTGCACATCGAGCGGCTGCTGCTGCAGCTTGTCGAGCGCTTCGGCCGCCTGCTGCGAATTGTCCGATTGTTGCTGAAGTTGCTCACTCATCTTGCGGAGCATCTCCAGGTACGGCTCCTCCATTTCGTACAACTGGAGTTGCTCGGCCCGCTCCTGCAGTTCCTTCGACAGTTGCTCGGCAGACTCCGAGTACTTCTGCAACTGTTCCAGCAGTTCCTGCATCTTCTGCTGCATGTCCTCGGTCGGCTGGGGAGACGACTCCATCTGTTTTCTCAGTTCCTCCAGTTGCTCCAGCAGTTCGTTCCGTTGCTGCTCCAGCCGGTCGAGGTCCTCACGGAACGCCCGCAACTCCTCGATCATCTCGTCCATCTGGTACTGCTGGCGGGCGAACTGCTGATACTCCTCTTCGGAGATGACCTGAATCACGTGTGTCTCGGTATCGCGGAACTGCGTGCCGCCGGGATGGTTGTCGTACGCCGAGACGTAGTAGGTGATGATGTCCCCCGCATGTGCGCCGAGCGCCGGCAGGTCAAATTCTGCCAGTGCCCGGGCAGAATAAGGCTGCGGCCGCTCGAACTCGAGGTCGACGGCGTTCGGTCCCCAGCCGTTCACGCTGCGGTACAGCCGGAGCTGCGCAATGCCGACGTCGTCGAGCGCTTCGATCACGACGGGGACTTTCCAGTTCTCGACGACCGCCACGTACGGTCCGGGAGAGACGATTGAGACGGTCGGGAAGCGGTCCGCGATGGCCGTCACCGGGCCGTCCGGATGGTCGAGGCTCTCCGCTCCGCTGCGGGCGGCAATGGTCAACTCAAACCGGCCGTTGAACTCGATCGGGAACTGACCCGTCACGACTTTGAGATCGTCCGGTGACGGAGCGAGCGTTACGGTCACCGGCTCGCCCGGCGAGGTTTGCCCCTCTTCAGCCTTGGGCGTCAACACAAGTTGCCCCCCCTGCAGCGGGAGGTTGCTGCGGACTGTCAGCGTCAACTGCGTTCCGACGAGCGCGCGCAGTCCACGGCCGTCGAGTCGGTGTTCGTGCCCCGACCAGCCGGTGTACGCCGGGTATTCGTAGGCGACCCGGATCTCCTCGAAGAACGGCACCTCGACGACGGTAAGCGTCATCGTCTCGCTGCGGCCTCGCGGCGTGTCGATGTAGAACTGCCGGGTCGCCTCAGCCCGGTCGATGTGCAGGGCGAACTGCCGCTCGCCCGCGTGGTACATCGGATGAGCGACCCGGACGCTTTGAGCGTTCGGGTCGCTGTCGATGAACACGATCGCCGCCTGATCGACCTGTTCCGGTCCGCCCAGCGTCGCCGTAATCGTCGCCGGTTTGCCGTGATAGACCGGTTCCGGCGTGATCTGCACGTTGAACTCCACCAGCGTGTACGGCGGGTGGTCGCCGGTCGGATCGAGCAGCCGCGGCACGACCATGCCGAAGACGCGCGGCGTCATGAACCACAGGACGAGCGCGGCCGCAGCGGCGCCGCCAGCAATCCCCAGCGCCCGATACAGCGGCCGGAATGACAATACTTCGAACGACGAGAGCGGCGCGGCCCGCTCTTCGGCCATGCGGATCGCCCGTTCGCGGAGGAGCGGGCTGTCGCCACGCGGCGGGGCCGAGGCAAACTCAACGGCGTTGATGAACACGCTGTTCTGCACGTCGAGCCGGTCTTCCAGAAGCCGCGCCGTGCGGCGCGCGTCGAACCGGTTCCGCACGATCTGGCGAATTGCGAAAAATCCCGCCGCGATCAGTGCGGCGGCGACCAGAAGATCGACGGCAATCAGCCCCGCGGCAGGCAGCGCCAGCACGGCGTCGGCATAGACGACCAGCACCACGAGGCCCAGCACGGCGGCAAATCCGAGGCATGCGGCCGCCGACGTCTCCAGGAACATCTTCAGGTGGCTGGTCGATTCCAGCAGACCGAAAAACTGGCCGCCGCTGAAGCGCCGCTGCCAGTCCGACTCGCGTCGGGCGGGCGCTGCGCTGGGGGTGAGGACTTCACTCACGGCCGGTACTCCCTGAGTGTGAAGGGGCGGGGATGCCCCTGGTACGTAAGTGTACGTGACGGACGAGGATAACGCAAAAGCGAGTTTTGGGAGGTTGTGTGCGTCATCGGTGTACGTCGTACGAAATACGTCGCTTTGTGTCGCTTGGTCCGCGGATGTGCATCCGCGGCTACCACAATCCCGTGATTCGACGGACGATCCACTCCAGCCCCATCCACAGCAGCAGCAGCGTCAGGATCAACCCCTTGTCCCACACGTACACGAGTTGCGGCGGCATCTCCATCGATGCGAGGTGCCGCTCCAGGAGTTGGTGCAACTCGCCGATCGCCGAGTCTTCCAGGAATGCGCCACCGGAATGCTCGGCGAGGATCTGCAGCGGCATCGGGTTCACCGCCGTCTGCAGTCGCTCCAGGTTGACGTCGTAGACGTTGAAGTTCTGCTCCAGTTCGCCCGGCGTCATGCCAGGAGCGTGCAGTTTCACCTTGTGGATGCCGGTGACGGTCGGCTCCAACGAGGCGCGGAAGCGGGGGAACGCCCCAGGCAACTGGTGCAGCCCGACGTCGACGGCCGACCCGTCAGGTGCGATCAGTTCCAGCCGCGGCGCGGCGCCGTCCGCCGGCGTGAGTTTGTAGGCGACGTCGACCGTCAGGCCGTCCCCCAGCCGCGCCGTCGTGCGGCTGAGCTGCAGCGCGATCTGCTGTCCCGGCGGGAAATCGCCCCCGAGCGCCAGCCAGCGGACCAGGTTCGACCAGAACGTGTCATAGAACCCGCGCAGGTCCTGCGCTTCCGGCGGGAGGAGGCTCCACCGCCACAGCCCCTCCCCCAGGATGGCGACAATCGTCCCGCGGCCGTAGTTCATGCGCGTCAGCGCGGGAAGCGAGGTGTTCGCCGGCCCGCCTTCTGCGTAGGCCCGCGCGAGGACGAGCGTCCCCGGCTTCTCGCGTTCGACCGACTGCATCACCTCGAAGCCCGGCAGCCGTGCGAGCGCCTGCTCAACGTCGGTCCCCATCTTCAGCGGCGCGAGCCAGGCACTGCTGCGGCCGGACTGCGTCAGCTCGATCGAGAGTTGCTGCAGCTCGCTGTTCCCCCACACGACCGGCTCCAGCACGGCCAGAGTCTCGCCCAACCGCCGCCCCTCGTCGGTTGTGCGGTCGTACGCCCGTCCTCGGGCAAAGATCACCTGACCGCCGCCGTCGACGACGTACCGCACCAGCAACTCGGCATTCTTCGAGTCGAGCACGTGCTCCATGCCGCGCCCCAGGATCACGACGTCGTAATTCGCCCAATGCTCTGCCGTAACCGGGACCGAGGGGGCCCCTTCCTCGACGCGCGAGACGATCGTCTCGCGCTTCAGTTCGCCGACCTGAGTGATCTGCGTCAGCTCAACCCGCTCATCCTTGCGCAGCGACTGCGCCAGGAACTTGGTGTCCCAGAACGGCTGTCCCTCAAGGACGAGCACGCGGATGCGGCGTTTCATCACTTCGCAGAAGACCGTCTGCGTGTTGTTCGTCAGCTCGGTCTCATCCGCGACGGCGTCGATCGACAACTGAAACTCGTACTGCCCCGATTCCTCCTCCTGGACCGGCACCTGCAGTTCCACGACCCGCTTGTCCCCGAAATCGATTGGGAACTGCGTTACCTCATCGCCGTGCTTGAGCCGGAGCGTCGTCGAGCGGCCGTCCAGTCCCGACTGGTAGATCTTGACGAGGATCGCCCCCGCCTCGCCGGGGAGCAGGCTGTCCTGCATCGGGACGGCGAGCACGGCCGCATCGACGGACGACTGGCTGCCGCCGACGGCCACGGTGTAGACAGGGATGTGCTTGGCCCGCGCTGCAGCGGCAGCGGGCTGGATCGAGGCGTCCTCGGTGTCGCGCCCGTCGCTGACGACCAGCAGCACGTCGCCGTCGCGGGTCGCATTCAGTTGCGTGAGGGCCGACGCGACCGACTCCGCCACATGCGTCGCCTTGCCGGTCGCCAGGTCCGCCGGGCGGGCGTAAAGCTGGTCCATCGCCACGGGATGCAGCCGCTCGTCGAACCCGCGCAGGTCGACCTGAAACTTCTCTTTCAGCCGCTGCAACTGTTCCGGGTTGATGACGTTTTTCGCGACGTGCTCCATCCGCGAGGCGGCGCCGCAGTCTTCCGTTCGCATCGACTCGGACGTGTCGAGCAGGACCGTGAGCTTCGGTTGCTGTGACTGCTCCGGACGGGGTATTTCCCGGCTCGGGCCCAACAGCAGTACCGAGACCACTCCGATCACCGCCAGCCGCATCACGAGCAGGATCGACGACGAGACCGGCCGCGACCGGAACACCCGCACGTACGCGAACACCGCCAGCGCCGCCAGCACCGCCCCTCCTCCCGCGATGTGCAGGGGGGAGGCGATCGGCTGCCAGACCCAGGCGATGATCGGAGACACGTTCAGTGCTTCCACAGTCCGAGTAGAAACAGTTCCAGCCCGATGACGCACAGCGCCGCGACGAAGAACGACCCCCACAGCGGCCGGCCTTCCAGGTCCAGCACCGGCTCCCACCCTGAGGCGGACGCCGTCTCCGTCTGGATCCCCTGTCCACGCAATTGCTGCGTCAGGCGGTCCGCCTCAATCCGGCGCAGGTCGCTTTCGCGCGGATCCAGGTTGATCGCCGCCGCCCCCAGGATGCCCTCGGCCCCCCGCACCCGGTAGATGCCGGTCACCTTCGGGCCCGGCACGTCAACGCGGACCCCCTCCGGAAAGGTGGTCGTCGTCGAGAGGACCGGCTTCCCGTCGGGACCGATTACTTCGGCGCTGCCGCGCACGGCGTCGGCAGCGAACAAGCGCGGAAACTGATACGGCACCCCCGGCGGACTGGGCCGCGCCGCGGCCCCCTCCGGCATCAGCGACCGGGCGAGGATTTGCATCCACGCGACAAACGCGCCGTGTTTCCCCAGGTCGCTCGCATTCGTCTCAGGGCTGAAGTTTGCAACGAGAAACTGCCCCTGCCCGAACAGCCGGCTGCCGAGCGCGGGCTGACCGTCGGAGAACGAGAGCAGCACTTCCGTCTCCGGCGACGGCGCGCTGACGTACCACGAACGTTCGAACCGGATCTGCGCAATCGCGAGCTGACTCTGCTCGTCGAACTCGCGGAACCAGCGCGACTGCCAGCGCCCTGCGGTAATGTGATACGGCTCCTGGCGGCCCGTCGCCTCGCGCCGCAGTCCCGGGGGCCACGGCAAAATCGGTCGTGCGCCTGCGGCCGACTCGATCGCCTCCAAGTTTCGTCCGACGGGGCCTTCCCCGCAGAAAAAGACAACCCCCCCGCCGCGGTCCACGTAATCCACAAGCGCCTTCGCGGAAGCGGCCGGCAGATCGCCGACGTAACCCACAAACACGCCGCTCACTGCATTCAGGGAGGCGGCGTTCAATTCAAACGACCGCTGATGCCGCACGTCGAACCGATCCGTAGCGTCGCTATGAGGCGCGAGCGCTCGGAGCATGTAGTACGCCGCCGTCCCCGGTTCGTCCGGGCTGTCGTCGCTCACGATCAGGACGGGGATCCGCGCCGCGGCTTCCAGCGCGAGATACGCGTGGTTGTCAACCTCCAACGCGTCCCCCGGCACTGAGAATGTCGCCAGCAGCGGGCCGCTCTCCGGCGCCGTCGCCGAGAACAGCACGTCCCGCGATTCGCCCGGGTTGAGCGTCACCGTCTGGTCGTGTACGGCCGAACTGTCGTCGCCCAGCCGCACCTCCAGGCTCACCGGCACCTGCCGCGTCCGGTCCGAAAAGTTGCTGACGTGGATCGTCAATTCGCAGTTCTGTCCGGCAATCGGCTGCGGCGGATAGAAGCTCGGGCCGCCGAGCGAGATGTTCTCGGGCACGTCGGCATCGATGTCGGCCACTGTCACCAGCGTGCCGGAGGGGAGAAGTTGGCTCAGAGATGCGTCGCTCAGGGTGTCCGACCAGTTCGTCGCCTGCAGGTCAGACAGCACGACCAGCCGCGTCGGGCCGCGATGGTCGGTCAGCATCCGGCCGGCGACGGAAATTGACGTGGCGAGGTCGGCCCGTTCCTGTGTTGCGCTGAGTTTGTCCAGTTCCGATCGGAGGGCCGACAGGTTGGGGCTCATCCGGGGGAAGGCCGCATTCGGCGCGGCGTCGGCATAGACGATGTTCGCCACGTCGGTGCCGGAGCGGATTGAATCGAGAGTTCGGTTCGCCGCCGCGCGGAGCCGCTCGACAAGGGAGACCCCGTCGACCTGCTGCCCCGCCGAGGCGCTACAGTCGATGAGCAGCGCGACGGCCACTGGCTGCCCCTCAGCGCCAGCCTGCGCGGGTGAGACGTCCAGCCACACCGGACGGGTGAACGCCAGCACGATGCAGGCGACCGCCGCCAGCCGCAATAGGAGCAATATCCAGCGTTTAAACCTGTGAAACCGCGACTGCGTGGCGGCCGCCGCCAGCAGGAACGCTACGGTGGGAAACACCAGCCTCCGCCGCGCGTGCCGCTGCAGCAGGTGCGCAATGATCGGCAGGCTGAGCAGGAAGAGCCCCGTCAGCAGCAGCGGAGTCGTGAGCGAGATGAAGGCGAACATCACTCAGCGTGGTGGCATGCATTTGCAGTCGTTTAACCCGTAGCCGAAGGCGAGGCGGGGCTCGAACGCGATCCCCTCGCCTTCGGCTACGGGTTAAACGATTCTGCCCCGCATTATCGGTGACTTTCTTGTTTAAACTACGACCGCCGTTGCGCCCGCCCGATCAGGTATCGCTCCAGGTTCCGATAGTATGGTTCCGACATCACACAGCGCGCATAGTCGACTCCCAGACCGAGACAGCGCTTGGCCCAGGTGTCGAGGAACTCCCGCATGCGTTCCTGATACGCCGGGCGGATCTCCGCAACGTTCAGCCGCACGCGGCCCGCCGTTTCGCTGTCGATGAACAGCCCATGCTCGATGTCCGGCAGGTCGAGTTCATCCGGATGCAGCACGTGGAACACAATCGCCTCGCCGCCGGACTGCGCGCGGGCCGCGAGCGCCTTCGCCACGGCATCCGGCTCGTCGAGAAGGTCGCTGAAGACGACCAGCAGCGACCGCCGCGTCCCCTTGCGTGTCAGTTCGTCGATCGCCTCCGCCAGTTGCGCCTTGCCGCGCGGGCGGATGCGTTCCATCCCCCGCAGGATGCTGCTCAGGTGCCGCATTGTGCTCTGCGGCGGCAGGTAGTGCCGCAGCCCCTGCTGCGAGAACGCGAACGAGAACCGGTCGTGTTGCTTCATCACCAGAAAGCCGATCGACGCCGCCAGGCTGCACGCGTAGTCGTACTTGGATTGCGGCTGCCCTGGCTTCCGGGAGAGCGCCGGTCGTTGTGACGGCTCGCTGCCGCGATACGCCATCGATCCGGAGCCGTCGAGCAGCAGTTGGACTGTGAGTTCCGACTGGTGCTCGAACAGTTTGATGAACAGCTTGTCGCTGCGGCCGTAGACCTTCCAGTCGACGTTCCCCAGGTCGTCGCCGGGGAGGTACTCGCGGTAGTCGCGGAACTCGACGCTCTGCCCGCGCTGTCGGGTGGCGTACTGGCCGGAGTAGCGCCCCTCGACGATCCGACGTGGCGCAAACAGCAGGTACTCCAGCCTCCGCAGATCGGAAAGCTGGAGGTACTTGTGCCGGAGTTGGCCTTGATTGCGGGTGAGGGCCACGGGCTCGCTGGATGCTTCCTGGGTCTTGTAACCCGAAGCGTAAGCGAGGGGCTGAGGCGACTCGCCCCTCGCTTACGCTTCGGGTTACGATGAGTCGTTCCGTCAGGCGGGAGCCTGACCTGCGCCCTGCGCCTTCAGGCTCGCCACGGGGGACTTGGGCTTCGCCGCCGCCGCCACGCTGACCGTGCCGTCCGATGAGGGCTCCCGCACCGACTGCACGATTTTTTTGATAATCGTCAGTGAGTCGATCCCCTCTCCCGTCGCACTGTAGTTCGGGAGCACGCGGTGCCGCAGCACCAGCGGCGCCACGAGCCGGATGTGCTCGGCCGTGACGGCCGGCACCCCTTCGATCGCCGCCAGCGCCTTGGCGGCGAGGATCGCATGCTGGCTTGCCCGCGGTCCCGCGCCCCACGAGACATAGTCGGCGACGTACTTGGTCGCGATCTCCCCCTGCGGCCGCGTCGCCCGCGCGAGTGACACGGCATACTTCACGACGTGCCGGGAGACGGGGATCCGGCGCACGAGGTGCTGAAACGCGTTGATCTCGTCGATCGAGCACACCGGCTGTACCTGTGCCTCGATGTCTTCCGTCGTCGCCAGCACAATCTCGACCTCCTCCTCGGCCGACGGGTAATCCATCCACAGGCTGAACATGAACCGGTCGAGTTGAGCCTCGGGGAGCGGGTAGGTCCCCTCCTGCTCGATCGGGTTCTGTGTGGCGAACACGAGGAACGGCCGGGGCAGCTTGTGCGCCTTCCCCATGCTGGTCACCTGGTACTCCTGCATCGCCTCGAGCAGCGCCGACTGTGTCTTCGGCGGCGTGCGGTTGATTTCGTCCGCGAGGATCATCTGCGCGAACAGTGGCCCCGGTACAAAGTGCATCGACCGCTGCCCGCTGGCTGCGTCTTCCTGCAAGAGCTCCATCCCCGTGATGTCGGCCGGCATCATGTCGGGCGTGAACTGGATCCGCTTGAAGCTCCAGCCGAGCACCTGGGCTACCGTTTTGACCAGCAGCGTCTTGGCCAGACCGGGGACGCCGATCACCAGCGTGTGGCCCTGCGAGAAGACCCCCGCCAGGATCGCGCGGACGGTGTCGTCCTGCCCGATGATGACCTTGGCAATCTCCGCCTTCAGTTTGTCGGCCGTTTCTTTGGCCCGCGCCAGGAGCTGCAGGTCGTCGGGGGCGAGCGTATTTCGGGAGTCGGTCATCGGGGCGCGGTCTCGCAGTAGCGGACAGGTTCGTGCTCAAGCTCATGACCATCGTACTACAACGCCGGCGCGGCTGCATGGGAGGCCGCGAGGTCCCGGCACACAAGGACCCCGCCGGCCTCGCCGCGCGGCCGCGCCCCGCACTCGCTGTCTCACACCCGGCTCCGTTTACCGCTCCTCCGGTTCCACTTCGATCCAGTACAACTGCTTGTGTCCGTGAGACTCGAACTCGGCGAGCGACGTACGTGCCGCCGGTTCCGTCAGGCCGTCTTCCACAACGTACCGGTTCCCGTTGTCGTCCTGACGGCAGACTCTCCACGATGGCGGTGGATCAGACGCCGATCCGCCGGTGTCGGTTCGACTTGTCATGGCGTCAAACAAGACCCACAACCAACGGTATTACGCACCGCCGGGCGAAAAAGTTCAAAGTTTCTGGCCAGAACAGGCCGGCTATGGAACCGCAGGCGTCAGCCCGAGTTCACGCTCCAGGATCGCGAACAGGTCCTCGGCGCTCTCAGGGCGACCCACCACGCCGTCCATCCCGGGCGAGAGCAGGACCGGGAGGGTTTGCGCGCCGCTGTCCGCATACGCCCGCACGTCCGCCGCGATCCGCGTTTCAATCCACGGGTCGGCCAGCGCGGCGTCGAGGCTCGCCGGCGCCACAACCTCCGCCGCGCGGACACGGGCTTCCTCCATTTTCCGTGGCATCTCAGGTTCATATAGCCAGGCGTCAAAATCGGCGAACGCTTCCGGCTTCGTCCGCCACACTGCCAGCGCCACGCGGGCCAGGTCGCACGATTCAAGGAAACGCCGCTCCGTCTCGTCGACGGTCGGATTGCACTTCGCATCGAGCGGCATCGGCAGCAGCACCACGCCGTACTGCCGGGGATACGTCGACATCCCCTCCAGCAGATACCCATGCGTCGCCCGGCAATGTGGGCAGCAGTAGTCGAACAGTAACACAATCAGCTTGTGCGCATCGGCTGACCCGAGGACCGGCAGTTCGTGAACGTCGAGCACCAGGTTGCCGCTCAGCACCGAAACCTGCCGGTCCGGCCCGGGACCGGTGTCGGCGTTCTCACCGGCTGGCAGCCGCGCGACCGCCGCCGTGGAACTCCCGAAAACGACCTGCATCCCGATGAAACACACGGCAATGAGCAACCCGCCCGCGGACGGCAACAGCAATGTCGGTCGTTGCGTATCACCCACCCCGGCCGATTGCCCTCTTACGGTCCACAGGATCAGCACCGACATCGCCACACCCAGGGCGTGATCGGCCATGCACCACGGACAGACCGCGTGCAGCAAGAACAGGTGCAGCGACACGAACCAGACGGCCGACGCAATTACGATCACGGTGATCAGCGTCAACAACCGCCACGCCCCGAGAAACGAACCGATCAAGGCGGTTACATAGGCCACGACGGCAAACGCCCCGATCGGGACGCCGAACAGCGACGACCAGCGGCTGCGGAGCACTTCATCGCAGCCGGAACCCTGCCCGCAGCCGAGCGGCAGGCCGTGCTGCCGGAGCGAGACCACCAGCAGGTATCCCGCCACGCCCGCCGCCGCGAGCGACAGAACGCGAACGATGGTGAGCGGAATGCAATCCGGCGCGCGCGATTGCAGCAGTGCTTCGGGGTCCGGCAAGTCGTTGTCCATCGCTCGATCTTATCGCGCACGGTCGGCGAGCGGCAGGCGTGAGCCTGCTGAATGGACGCTCGATTGCAAGGGACGCGTATTCAGCCGGCTCACGCCGGCCGCTCGCCCATCGTGCGCATGACGCTGCCCGCTCGACACGGTATTATCACACAACACTGCCCTCTCCACACCGGAGTCACCCCAATGACATATCGCCGCTGCTGCACGCCGGTTGTCCTGTGCCTCATCACTCTCGCTGCCACGGTCCGCGCCGCCGACCCGCCGCCGGTCATCGATTCAGTCCAGTCGGCCATGCAGACGTTCGTCGACGACGGCCAGCTCTCGGGCGCTGTCACGCTCGTCGCGCACAAGGGCAAGGTCATTCACCACGGCGCCGTCGGATTGGCCGACATCGAATCGAAACGCCCCATGACAGTCGACTCACTCTTCTGGGTCGCGTCGATGACCAAGCCGATCACCGCGACCGCCGTCCTCACGCTGCAGGACTCCGGCAAGCTGAACGTCGACGATCCGGTATCGAAGTACATCCCCGAGTTCGCCGATCAGGTCCTCGAAGAGACGAAACAGCGTCCCGGAACAACATTGACGATCAGGCACCTCATGACGCACACCAACGGCCTCGTCTCTCCTGCCTGGCCTGACGGCGGCGAGACCCGATCGCTCGCGGAACAGGCGCATTACATCGCGAGCCAGCCGCTGAAGTTCGAGCCGGGATCGAAATGGCAGTACGGCCACGGGTTGACAGTCACCGGGCGGATCGTCGAAATCGTTTCGGGCCTGCCGTTCGACGAGTACGTCCGCCGCACGATCACCGACCCGCTCGGCATGCACGATACGACGTTCGCACTGAACGACGAACAGCGGTCGCGGCTGGTCACCGTCTACAAACTGAACGACGACAAGTCGGCCCTGATCCCCGCGAAGCACAAATACGTCACGCCCAACCCGGACGTGAAGATCACTCCCGCCCCTTCCGGCGGCCTGTTCTCCTCGGCCGGCGACATGGCCCGGTTCTACCAGATGGTCCTCAGCGGCGGGCAACTGCACGGCGACCGGATCGTCTCGGTCAACGCCGTCCACCAGATGACGACGATCCAGTCCGGCGACGTCGTCACTGGCTTCACCCCCGGCAACGGCTGGGGGCTTGGCTGGTGCGTCGTGCAGGAGCCGCAGGGGGTGACGAAGCTCCTCTCTCCCGGCACATACGGCCATGGCGGCGCCTACGGCACGCAGGGCTGGGTGGACCCGCAGCGCGAACTGATCCTCGTGCTGATGATCCAGCGGCCGGACCTGGGGAACAGCGACGGATCGGCGGTGCGGGAGGCGTTTCAGGCGGCAGCGGTGGGGGCGATCTC
>CAZWGW010000025.1:0-20192 GCA_964633565.1 uncultured Planctomycetaceae bacterium | reverse complement strand
CTCGACACCAACCATCTGTCGGCATACCTCGACGACCGCGAGGGCCTTTCGGTTCGCATCGACTCGGCGATCAGCTCCGGGCAGCGATTTGGCGTTTGCCTGCCGACGCTGTGTGAATTCCGCGCGGGCATCCGGGTCAGTCGTTATCGCCAGCGCAACTTGAAGCGGCTTGAGCAGGCGCTGGCGGTATTCCGCGTGTGGCCGGTGGACGACGCTACCATCGATCGTTATGCCGAACTCTATGCCGACCTGCGGTCGCGCGGCCATATGCTCGGGCAATTTGATCTCTTGATCGCGGCCGTCGCGCGGCGACACAAACTCGTGCTGCTCACCGCGGACGCGGATTTCGACGCTGTGGAGGGCCTGCGAATCCGTAATTGGCTCAAGCCGCCCCGTTGACCCGCCTACGGCTCGCCCGGCGTCACCACCGGCGGCAGCCGGGTGATTCGTCCGCCGAATCCGGACCGCGGATCGTCGTCAAAGCTGTAGGTCACATCGACGTTGCCCGCCGCCACCGCCTGGTCGATGAGCGCGAATGCCGAGCGCATGGCCGTCACGGCCGCCTCGGTCGGCACGACGATCAGCCGCGCGGGTGGGCCGTCCTCAATCCGCAGCTTCACGGCCTCCGCACCGAGGTCAGCGCCGGGAACACGTGCAATCGATGCGTCGTCCGGCAGCGGCTCCCCGGCGGCAATTCGCTGATGGTCGCGGGGAGACGACAGGACGTAGAACTCGATTCCGGGGACCTGATAATCCCGCCCCGGCCAGCGCAGCAGGATCGATGCCTGATCACCATCTCGTTTTTCGACCAGAGTGTCCCGGAACAGACGCGCGCGCAGTTGTTCGAGTTGATTTCCGCCAAAGGGGGATGATGCGCCGAAGGATGAACCGCCGAAGGGCATGCGGCAGTGAAACTCACCGGTCGATGAGACGAGAATGTCGCCGCTCGACGGACCGAATTCGCCCCGGCCGCGGTTGCCCAGGCTCCCGAAGCGCGGCACGCGTGCGGACCAACTTACGCCGCCGAATTCCCGGAACGCCGATTCGCTGGAAAGCGACATCCAGATCGGCCGTTGCGCCAGGTCGTCGGGCCAGTCGACCGAAACGGTGACTTTCTGCAGTTCCGGCGCGGCGGGAGGGCAGACGATCGTGGCCGAGTAACTCTCTCCCGGCTGAATTGAAATCGACTGGCCGTAATACTCTTTCCACGGGGAAGTCAGACGCAGTTCGTAGACCCCGTAGCGGACGCGATCGAAGCGGACGATTCCGTTCTCGTTGGATGCGCCATTGACTGGCGGAATTCCGGTTTCGGACGTCGTCATGCGCAGTGTCGCCGTGAATCCGGCCGCCGGCGGTCCGTTCTCCGTCCCCTGCACGAGCTTCAGTTCGACCGGGTTCCAGTCGGACGGCCCCTGCTGCCTGTCTTCGATCGATGCGAGCCGCTCGGCGAGCTTGGCCTGCGCGGCACGACTCTCGGTCAGGCTCTGCTCCGCCATCTCCGCGCTGTGGGCGGCCTGCGTGGCGAGGTCGCGGCTGGCCTGCTGTGACTGCGCCAGCAGTTGCTCGAACTGGGTCTGCCGCTCGCGGGCGGCCTGGTCGGCATCCTCCTGGAACTGCAGCAGCAGCGCCTGCGTGGTCTGCTGCTGCTGGCCGAAGAACGCTTGCTGGGCGTCGACGGACTGTTTGATGAGGACAAACATCGCGCAGCAGGCGACCGCCATCACGACGGAGGCGGCGAGCATCAGGCGTTGACTCATGATTTTCTCCTGCTGGGCGTCCCACCACAGGCGGCGGGCGATGGAGGCGGGGTTGCCGAAACGGGCGAGGACGCGCTGTTGCACAGTGTCTTGTGTCGTTTGGTCCGCGGATATGCATCCGCGGCTGCTGGGAGTGTGGAGTTCTCGAACGAAGGCGCACGCCAGGTGGTCGCGGAGTTCGTCGACGATGTCCTGCCGCAGCGACTCCGGTTCGTCGTCGCGCGGGGCGGGGAGGTCGGCGGTGAGGTCGCGCGGGTCGCTCATTTGGGCGCATTGTCGATCAAATGGGGGCGTCCGTCGACAATCTCAACGCGAGCCAACTTGAATTAGGGCGGTTATGCACCCGATCCGTTCGGCGGAGGCGCTTCGCCGGCCGACTCCTGGATCAGGCGGTCCCGAAGTTGCGGATCGATGGCGACCGTCTCGGCAACGTCAGTCGGCGCTCGGGAAGTCCGCAATACGAAGTCTGCGCCGTGCGTCCGCTGTGCCAGCTCGACGAGTTCAGCCTGTTCGTCAGTCAGATACACGGTGTAGATCCATTCCCGCGGATTCCCGTTGAGATCCAGCGTGGTGTCGTCGCTCTGCACGTTGAAGATCTCCACCTGCTCCAGAAGTCGCACTGTATTTGCGTTCATTGTGTTCGACGTCTGGTAGTTCAGAATCAGGTCGATCCATCTTCCCGGTTCGAGCCCCGTCCTCTGAGGTGCTACACTGCTGAGGACCTTGACCAGTTCCATCCCGTCCGGAACCTCCTTAATCCCCAAGCGGACCTGCGCACGCTCAAGTTGACGCCAGAATGAGTCGGGCAGCGTGACGCGATAAGTGCCGTCCGCACCACCCGTGGCAGGCGCCTCCCCACCAGACTCGAACCGGAATGATGCCAACGAGAGCACTTCGATGTGCTCGCCCTCATCGTCCTGGGCACGTTCCAAGATGTGCACAACGTTCAGGTCTCGCACGTGCAGCGGAGTCACAAGGAGTTCAACGTCGGCGACAAGATCGAAACGCTCCCTGTCGAACCCTTCCTGTCCTGCTGGCGACGCGAATCGTCGCGCAACCGACGCGACTCGTGTATCATCGACGAGGATGTGTCCCGGTGATCGAAGCCATTCCCATTTCAGTCCATCGACCTGCAGCGGCTGATCCCAAACGTCGACAAGGAACGCCAAGCCCGCCGCCGATGGTGGCGATCCAAATTCGAACCGCGGTGTGATCGTTCCCGGTGTCGCAGGGACTCGGACAACAATCGGTTCAT
Organism: uncultured Planctomycetaceae bacterium; assembly: GCA_964633565.1. Taxonomy (GTDB): domain Bacteria; phylum Planctomycetota; class Planctomycetia; order Planctomycetales; family Planctomycetaceae; genus CAZWGW01. The sequence continues at coordinate 17,180 of CAZWGW010000025.1, read as the reverse complement.
TGCGGTCCGGACCGACCAGAACGGGCTTGCTTGCTCGGAGTTCGTCGCCAGGGGCTTGCACAATCAAGGTGTAGCGACCGTAGGGAACGGAATGCAGTTCGACGATCCCTTCCGCGTTTGACTTCCCCGACTCCGAAACCGAACTGTCTGTCCCGCTGCCAAACGGCCCGCCATAAAGATTGACCTTGCCTCCCGCGACCGGAGTTTCATCTGCAGCAGATACCATTTTGATCCGCACGGGCGCCCAGTTTGCCGCCCCGGTAGATTTCACCGTCGGCCGCTCAGCCAGTTGGGCGAGCAGTCTGGCATTGAAATTACGCATCTCCGCCAATGTGGCCGCTTGAGCGGCGCGGCTGTTCTGGAGCAGTTGCCACATGAGCACTCCGACCGCCACACAAGCGGCGGCCGCAATGCCCGCCATGATCGCCGTGAATCGCTGAGCCATGATTTTCTCCTGCATTGAGTCCCACCACAGGCGGCGGGCGATGGTTGCGGGGTTGCCGAAACGGGCGAGGACGCGTTGGCAGGCGGCGTCCTGTGTCGTCTGGTCCGCGGATATGCATCCGCGGCTGTGGGGTGTGTGAAGTTCCCGAACGAAGGCGCAGTCCAAGTGGTCGCGGAGTTCGTCGACGATGTCCTGCCGCAGCGACGCCGGTTCGTCGTCGCGCGGGGCGGGGAGGTCGGCCGAAATGTTGTCCGATCCGAACATGCGCGTCTGATTTCCAACCGGTGAGACCTGCGGTCACGCCAGCGGCGGGGTCGGGAGACCCGCGCCGAACAAATCACATCGCCGCGCCGTACTCGAGGCCCAACACGCCGTTAACCCCTGCGGCGAACGAACGCCACTCGGTGCGACGTGCTTCCAGTGCCTTGCGCCCGGCCGTCGTGAGGCGGTAGTACTTCCGCCGGCGGCCATCGTGCTCCGTCCAGTAGGAATCGAGCAGCTTCTGCCGCTCCAGACGGTGCAGCGCCGGGTAGAGGCTCCCCTCCTTCAACTCAAAGTGGCCGTTCGAGCGGGAGAGGACGGTCTGCGTGATCTCGTAGCCGTAGCTCGGCCCCTGCGAGACGACTTCCAGAATCAGCATCTCGACAGTGCCGCTCAGCAGTTTTGTGTCCATAACGGGCTCCATACCTTGCAGATCTAGGCATAAGCATAGACGGACAAGGTATTGGCGTCAAGCGCAGGAGGGGTGCCGCGGATTCCAGTGACGGGTTGGACCGCTCAGCGACCGTAGAGTCCTTTCGCGGGAGCGAAAGGCGACAATGTCAGGCCAACAGTTCGGGGATCACCTTGGGGTCCTCGACGCCCGTCAGGCGCTGGTCCAGTCCCTGGAATTTCACCGTGAAGCGTTCGTGGTCGATCCCCAGGCACTGCAGGATCGTGGCGTTGACGTCGTTGATGTGTGCCGGTGAGCTGACGATGTTGTAGCTGAAGTCGTCGGTCTCGCCGTAGACCTGGCCTCCCTTGATGCCGCCGCCCGCGAGCCACATGCAGAAGTTGCGCGGATGGTGGTCGCGGCCGTAGTTGTCGTCGGTGAGTTTCCCCTGCGAGTAGACCGTGCGGCCGAATTCGCCGCCCCACACGACGACCGTGCGGTCGAGCAGGCCCCGCTGCTTGAGGTCGGTCAGCAGTGCGGCGCAGGGCTGGTCGGTGTCTTCACACTGCGAGCGCAGGTCGCGCGGCAGGTTGCCGTGCTGGTCCCAGCCGCGGTGCAGGATCTGCACCACGCGCACGCCCCGCTCCACGAGCCGGCGCGCGAGCAGCGCGCTGGCGGCAAACGTGCCGGGCTTCGTGACGTCCGGCCCGTACAGGTCGAGCGTCTCCTGCGTCTCCCTGGAGAGGTCCGTCAGTTCGGGGACGCTCGTCTGCATCCGGAACGCCATTTCGTACTGGGCGATACGGGTCTGCGTCTCCGGGTCGGCGTATTTCTCGAACGTGCGGCGGTTGAGTTCGCCGAGCGTGTCGAGCATTGCCCGGCGGCTGGCGGGGCTGACACCCGGCGGGTTCTGCACGTAGAGCACCGGATCCCCCACGTGCCGCAGGACGACGCCCGTGTACTTGCTCGCGAGGAACCCGCTGGACCACATGCGTGTGAACAGCGCCTGCGCGGCGGCGCCGGACTTCCAGTTCGGCGTCAGCACGACGAACGCCGGCAGGTCGTTGCTCTCGCTGCCAAGTCCGTACGCGAGCCACGAGCCGAGGCTCGGCTTGCCGGGGACTTCGCTCCCCGTCATCACAAACGTGCAGGCGGGATCGTGATTGATGGCGTTGGTGTAGACGCTACGGACGAGGGCAATGTCGTCGACGCATCTGGCGGTGTGCGGCAGGAGTTCGCTGACCCAGCGGCCGCACTCGCCGTGCTGAGTGAACTTGAACATCGACGGCGCGACCGGCAGCCGTGACTGTCCGCTGGTCATCGTCGTGATCCGCTGCCCCATGCGGATCGTGTCCGGGAGATCCTTGTCAAAGAAGTCCTTGAGTTCCGGCTTGTAGTCCCAAAGGTCCATCTGCGCGGGGCCGCCGTTCATGTGCAGGTAGATCACCGCCTCGGCCTTCGGCGGGAAATGCGGCAGCCCCGGCAGCGGCGGATGAATACGGCCGGCGTCACTGCTCGTGCCTTGCGCGAGCAGTTGCCGCGCGCCGAGCATGCCGAGTGCGGCGCCACCGAGGCGGATGCCGGTCGAGCCGAAGAAGTGCCGGCGGGTGAGTGCCAGTTGGTGTTCAAAAAACGGATGCATGTTGCAGGTCCAGCCAGGGAAGAAAAGAAGCTGGGAACACTAATCTCCGCTAATCTTCACTAATTACGTCCAAAGACTTCATCTTTCAGGCAGATTAGTGGGAATTAGTGGAGATCAGTGTTCCTTTTCTGTTGTCAGTTGCGGTTCAGTGTCTCGTCCATGTTGAGGATCAGATTGGCAATCATCGTCCAGGCCGCCGTTTCGACGTCGGATGCGACATGCCGGGGCTCGGATTCGCCAACGTGAATCGCGGCCTTTGCGGCATCCGGATCCGCGGCGAAGATCTGTTTCTGGCCGTCGAGCGCTGCCGTGAACAGTCGGAGTTCCTCGTCATCGGGCCGGCGCGAGAGGACCGTCCGATACAGGAACGCCAGCCGGCCCGCGGTCTCCGCGCCCCCTTCCGACAGCACGCGTTCGGCCAGCGCCCGTGCGGCTTCGAAGTGCTGCACATCGTTCATGAGTTGCAGCGCCTGGAGCGGAGTGTTGCTGCGTTCCCGCACCGTGCAGACCTGCTCGCGGTTGGGCGCGTCAAAGTTCGACATGAACGGCGGCGGCGCCGTCCGCTTGAGGAAGGCGTAGATCGTGCGCCGGTAGAGGGCGTCGCCGTGGTCCTGCAGATAGAACCGCGTATTGCTGTCGGAATAGCCAACCGGTTCCCAGATGTTGGGTGGTTGATACGGCTTGTCGCCATGGCCCCCCATCCTGAGATTGATCAGGCCGCTGACGTAGAGCGCGTTGTCCCGGACCTGCTCCGCGTCGAGACGAAACCGGGGCCCCCGCGCGTACAGGCGGTTCCGCGGATCAGCGGCCGCGATCTCGGGGGTCAGCGCGGAGTCGCGTCGGAATGCCTGCGACGTCAGCAGCAGTTTCACGAACTGCTTGACGTTCCAGCCGGAGTCGCGGAACTCGGCCGCCAGCCAGTCGAGCAGATCGGGATGGCTCGGCGGGTCTCCCTGCGTGCCGAAATCGAAGCTCGTTTTGACGATCCCCGTGCCGAAGAACTGCTGCCAGAGCCGGTTTACCGTGACGCGCGCGGTGAGCGGGTTTTCGCCCGCTACGAGCCACTTCGCCAGATCGAGCCGCGTCAGCCGCGTCTCCGGAGTGGCCTTTTCGATCTGCGGGAAGATCGCCGGTATGGAGGGTTCCACCTTGTCGCCCGGCTTGTCGTACTGGCCGCGGAGCATCACGAAGGAGTCCTGCGGCTGCGGCAGGTCGCGGAAGATGAACGTCCCCGGCGCGCTCTCTTCGGCCACAATCCGCGCCGACCGCGCTGCTTCCCAGGCGGTGCGCGCGAGGGCCAGTTCCGCATCGACGGGCCGTGCCACGACCGCAAGGTAGTAGTTCCGCAATTTCGTGAATTCGTCCTCGGACAATTCCTTCTCCGGCCCCCCTTGCACCAGTCCATTAAGATCGCCCGGCAATTCCGGCGGCACGTTCTTGCCCTGCGCCTGGCGCCAGGCCGTGAGCGATTCCAGCGGATCGACCATGGGGTCGGCCTGGCCGGACAGCGCGAGCGTATCCCAGTACGCGATGCCGCCGCTTTGCGCGAGCTTGATTCCATCCAGCCGCTGTCCCGGCTCATATCCCAGTTCGGCCGCCGGGATCGTCAGTTTCGTCCACTCACCGGGCACGATCACATCGGCTGACCCGTCCCGCTGCAGCCCCTGGTCGGTCTTCTTCCAGACGATCTCTTTTCCGTTCGACGTTCCCAGCGTGACCGATTCCGGCAGGCTCAGCGGCTCGACCCGCACCCACGCGTCGATCGTCGCCTCGTGCGGAATGACGAGCGGCCGCAGCTTGAAATCGACGTTGTCGGTGTAGGTTGTCGAACTTGCCTGGCGGATGGCCCTGCGCCCGGACGGCACGCTGAAGTCCGGGTCGACGATCCAGTCCACTGCGTTGCGCGACGAACTGCGGCTCGTGGCGCCGATGGGAAATGCATCGTCGAACAGCACCTCGTGGACGCTCTTCCTGTCGGGCGGCGCCGTCGCAGAGGAGGGGTCGGCGTACGACGTGTGAGCCGCAACGACATCGAGCCATTTGCGGGCATCCGCCTCGACGTTTCCCGCAGCATCGGCCGCGGCCTTCTGCTCCGGGCCGGGGAGCTTGAGGAACGGCGCGGTGACGTTGATGTTGCCGTCCATCGCCGGATCGGCCGCGCTGTTGAAGAACGCATACAGCGAATAGAACTCCCGGGACGTGAGCGGGTCATACTTGTGGTCGTGGCACACGGCACAGCCGGCCGTCAGACCGAGCCACGCTTGGGCCATGGCCGTGGTCCGCTCGACCGCATACCGGTAGGTGAACTCCGCGTTGATCGAGCCGCCTTCGCTCGTCGTCACGTTGCAACGACTGAAGCCCGTCGCCACCAGTTGCTCGGTGGTCGGGTCGGGGAGCAGGTCCCCCGCCACCTGCCACACCGTGAACTGGTCGAACGGCAGGTTCTGGTTGAACGCGGCGATAACCCAGTCGCGGTAGGCCCACATCTGCCGCTCATTGTCGAGGTGCAGGCCGTGCGTGTCGGCGTAGCGCGCGACGTCGAGCCAGTGTTTTGCCATCTCCTCGCCGTAGCGCGGCGATTCGAGGTAGCGGTCGACCATCCGCTCGTACCCCCCCGGCTCAGCGTCCTCCAAATATACATCGATCTCGGCTATCGTCGGCGGCAGACCGGTCGTGGCGAATGAGACCCGGCGGATCAGCGTCTCCCGGTCGGCCTCCGGTTGCGGCGTGAGTCCCGCTTCGTGCAGCCGTGCTCCCAGGAAGGCATCCACCGGATGCGCGGCGCCGGCCGGAACGGCGGGCCGTTCGATCGGCTCGAACGCCCAGTGCTTCTGGTATCTCGCCCCCTGTTCGACCCAGCGCCGCAGGATGTCGCGCTGCTCCGGCGTCAGCGTCTTTTTCGAGTCCGGCGGCGGCATCGCTTCGTCGGGGTCGCTCGAACTGATGCGCTGCACGAGCGGACTGTCGTCCGGTTTTCCCGGAACCACTACAGGGTTATCCCCGCCCAGAGCCCCCTCTTCCCGGTCGAGCCGCAACTCGGCCTGCCGCTTGCCGGCGTCCGGTCCATGACAGGCAAAGCACTTGTCCGCCAGGATCGGCCTGACGTCGCGGTTGAACGACACCGCCGGCCCATCGGCAGCGGCCGCATTCCGGGGGAGGCACGTCAGCCCGATCAGACACGCGAAAACAGGCAGGTGGACAAGTCTCGGCATGAGCGTTGTAGCAGGGGCGGGAGGTCGTGGGGCGGGTCAACTCGCGCCGGGGAGAGCGCTGGTCGTTCCCGTGCTCTCACCAAGGCTTCGACCAGACCATTGTCGTCCACAAGGCGGTCTGGTTCAACCGGCGGGCGCCTCAAAGCGGGGTCGGGACGTCAAGACATCCGCCACGACTCGGTGTCAGCCAACCTGCCGGTACACAGCGTTCAGCAGCGACTTCAACTGCTCCCGGCCCCCCGGCACGAAGACCAGATACACCTGCTCTCCCACCGTCCACACGGAATGGACCGGCGACGTGTAGTAATCGGTCCGCGCGGCAGGCGGCGCCGCGATCCGATTCGGTCCGGTAACGACCAGAATCACCCCGCCGTTCAACGCATACACCGCCGCATCCTGCACCCCGTCGCCGTCCACGTCCGCCCCGCGCGGGACCGTCTGTCCCACGACCGCTCCCCAGCGGCCGTCCGCCAGGACCGGACTTAACCCGTCGCCAAGCGCCGGCAGAGAATCAACATCGGCCGCGTTGCGCAAGTGGTCCTGCGACCAAGTGCGGACTTCGTCCAGTGCCAGCAGAGGAGGCTCCCCGCGGCCGAACAGCATCCAGCCGGCCACGGCCACCAGCAACCCGGCCGCCGTCGTCACAGCGGCCGTCATCCACCACCGGCGACGCCGTGGCGGCTCTGCCCGCAACGGCACGGCGGGTTCCGGCGGCTCCGCCATTGTTGCGGTCAGCGCCAGCACCAGCCGCTCGCGCAGACCGGTCGGCACGGGGACGTCGCGCAGCACGCGGCCGACCTCGCGGTCAAACTCCTGACGGGCCTGCACCACTTCAGCACACGCGGCGCACTCCTGCACGTGCGCAACGGCGTCCGCCACGTCCGGGTCAGCCTGTTCCGGCCGGTCCGGGTGGAGGACGTCGAGTCGTTCTCGTGCCAGTCCGCAGTCCATCGGGTCGCAGTCTCCGCCGCGGTCACTCTTTCGTCACGTTTACCTGTTGCCGCCACCCGGTCGCATGGTCGTGGGAGCGGAGCCGTACCCGCAAATGTTCCTTCGCGCGGGACAGACGGCTCATCACGGTGCCCATCGGTACTTCCAGCAGTTCAGCGATCTGCTTGTAACTCAATTCCTCGAAATAGAACAAGATGAGTGGGGTCCGGAACTCTTCCGGCAACTCGTTCAACGCTGTCTGGACCGATTCGGAGTCGATCAACCGGTCCCCGGTTCCGTTGTGCGACGGTTCGGGAGGGTCCGAAACCGTCGACAGCAGCAGGGGCCGGTCGCGCCGCAGGCTTTTTCGAAACGCATTCCGCACTACGACGATCAGCCAGGCGCGGGCCTTGTCCGGCTCACGGAGCTGCTCGAATTTGGCGTGCGCTGTCAAAAACGCCTGCTGCACGAGGTCTTCGGCATCCGCTCCCGAACCGGTCAGCCGCACTGCGAACCGGTAAAGGAACTCGTAATGCTCGTCCACCAGGCGAGTTACGGCGCGTACCCGCTGGCCGTCCTCCATGGAAACCTCTGGGAGTTCTGATTCCGGTTTCCGCACCATTATTCCCCGAAAACTATGACTGGCTTTCAGTTTCTGGTTCGTGGCGCAGTGCGGTATCTTGACGGACCGCAGCCAGTGACGAAGATTCAGCCATCCGGGGATCTGGCCGCAAAACCCGGTCTCCGCCTGCGCAGCGTTCGACATGCGGTGCAGGGAACAGGGAATACGCAACATTCTGGGCGCATCATGTTGGCAGGGCAAGGGTCGCGGAACTGCAGTTTGCCGTGGCCAGAGTCGATATCACTCCTGACTGATTCCAATGGAAAGGATGGACGGATGCAGAAGCTTCTGGCTGTATTGATGATTTTCGGAATCGCGATCGCCGTCGTGGGCTGCGGCGGCGAGACTCCCAAGCCGCCGGCCCCGAACACCGACACCGAGTTCGGACCGTCCGGGGAGTTAGATGGACTCGAGAGCGGGTCCGACACGGGTCCTTCCGGCGCGATTCCGCCCGTTTCGACGCCAGCGGACCCGGCTGCCGCCGGAGAACAGCCGGCCGCCGAAGGGGAAGCCGCCGCAACGGACGGCCCCTCGCTCCCCGATGCCGAGAAGTAGGCTGGATTCGTTGTCCATTCGCCTGTCGGGCCAAGACCCGGTCTCGCCGTGAGCCCGGGTCTTTGTGCGCGCTCACGGCTGTTCCTCTGTCACGCCGATCGACGAAGCAGGATTGCCAAGGGGCGCAGAACATCCGGCAGAGTCGGAATCGCCGGCAAACCACGGATGTAGACAAAATGACTGGATCGCCCCCCGTTCCGCAGGGATCGACTTTGCCGGCAGGCACATATTGTCGTTCTCTGTCGGCTGGTGATCGTCGCATGGCATCGAAACCACACAATTCCCCGCGACATCGAATGCACCGGCCGGTGCGCCGCGCCTATCATTCCAGCAAAGGTCAATGAGGGCGCTCGGGTCCCGAGAGTGCGACAGCCACGCAAGACGTCAACTGGCGACTGCGTTGCACTTTACATCGCACAATGGAATCGCGTTTGCACCGTGGGGCGCGAATTTCCTTCATTGATACAATGCCTGTCCCCTGGCGACCGATTTGGTCGCTTGCCTGCCGATTTATTCTGGAAACGATCAGCTACGTGCCCTCACGACGGCGAGCCTTGGTTGCGCGCGAAGCCGCCCGCTTGATGGTGCTGCTCGCGGTACTTGCCGTGTGCCGGCACAGCGGCGCTCAATCCGGGACCGGGACCGGGTTTGTGGATCGGACGTTCCGTGATGATGCAGGTGATCACCATTACGTCGTGTATGTCCCGTCCGACGATGCGCCCGGGCGAAAATGGCCTGTGATTCTGTATCTGCACGGCGCCGGGGGACGCGGCCGCGACGGTCGGCGGCACCTCGCGGAGGGAATCGCTCCCATCATCCGGTTGAAGGGGACCTATCCGGCTCTGGTGGTCTTTCCCCAGTGCGAAGACACCGAGGGACCGATCCTCAATGCCTGGCTCGCCGACGCCCCGAACGGGCAGCGCGCGATGCAGATCCTCGATGAAGTCGAGCGCGATTTTTCCGTGGACCCGGAGCGGCGTGTGCTGGCTGGCTGGTCGATGGGGGGCTACGGCGCCTGGAGCCAGGCGGCCGCACATCCCGACAAATGGTCCGCGGTTGTTGCCGTCTCCGGCGGCGGCGATCCGGAACTGGCGGCGCGGCTGACGACGGTCCCGATCTGGGCGATCCACGGCAGCCGCGACCGCGCCATTCTGCCGGAGCAATCGGAGCGGCTCGTCGAGGCTGTCCGGCGGATCGGCGGCGACGCGACATTCACCGAAATCTCCGGTATCGGGCACGATGCCTGGAAATACGCCTTCGACTCGGACGCACTCACTGAGTGGATGCTCGCGCCCGCCGCCGGCCCGCCGCCGGCGGATCGCCTCCAGGCGGAGATCACGCATCGGGTCAACACGGGTGAGTTGGACGCACTGCAGGGACCATTTCACCCGGCGTTGATCGTCCCGCGGGCCGTGTCGATCCGGATCGGCAGCGACGCGCTCCGCACGATCACGTACGGAATTCCGGATGCAGTCCGCAACGAGCGGCTGGACGGCACACTGGACGACCTGCACTACAAGTTTCATCTCAACAACGACACGTTCGACATTCAGTTGAGCGGATTGACCTACGACGCACGGCTGCACCGCGTCACGGCCGCGACCAGTGCGGATGGGCGCGTCCGATTGCTGATCGGCGTGCAACCGTTAACGCTCCGCATTGGTTCGACGACGATTGAGGGGCCCCGGCATCACGCCGCGGCCGGACCGGTCGTGGTGCGCATCGGCCATCTCCGACCGGTCTGGTTTGACCTGTCGCTGCGGCCGAGTATCGTCGAGCACAAGCTCCGCCTGAATCTGCTGCAGGCGGACTTCCGCATCCCCGACGAGAACTGGTTCGTTCAGCCGCCGGAGCAGGTGACGGCCGAGGGCCCGAACATTTCGCCGGACCTGGTCCGGACGGGCATCGTCGGCGGGCTGTATGTCCGCCGGGCCGATCTCGAACGAAAGGTCCGTTCGGTCATTCCGTCGCTGATCACGGAGGTCGAGGAGCGGATTGCGCCGGTCGACGGTGGACGCCTGGCGCGCGGCATCTGGCCGCTGCCGGTGTTTCGGCCGCGCCTGCAGTTTCAGCTCGATGACCTGGCGATCGACGAAGACGGCATCTCGCTGTCGCTCGACGTCGCCTCCGCCGCCCTCAATACGCTCGAGCCGCCGCGCGAACCAAAGGTCGTCGCGCCGATCGGACCATCGGCCGACGAGGTCCCCCGTTCGCGCCAACTGGAGATCGCGATCGCCTCCGGTCTGCTGGAGCCGCTCTCCCAGTTGCTCGTGGACGCGGACACGGCGCACATCAACGTCCGTGATCTGCCGGAAACTCAATTTGCAGTGCTCGCCGACCCACTGCAGATGTCCGAAATCATGCCCGATCTCAAACGGTTCGGCGCGGACCTTGAGGTTCGGTCGGAATTTGTTCTGACGGGCCCCTTCCGGATCGAACGCCACGATATGCGCCTGCCGCCAACGCCGCAATCCGGAATCAGCGCCGGCCTGCACGTGCCGGCGCTTGCGGTGCTGCTGTCGATCCGCACGGCGCCGTCGGCCGATTGGACGCCCTACGTCGAATTGCAGATTGACGTTGACCAGCACGCCGTGGTCGAACTGCAGCAGCCCGGCCCCGACCGGCGCACGTTGCAGTTCGCGTGGAAGGGGAACGCTGAGGTCCGGGTCCGCGGCCATTTCATCGACGCAGCGCACGTCAGCGACCAGTCGATCGACGTTGCGCGCATCGAATCCATCCTTCGGGCGGGCTGGTCTGCCTGGACGGCCGACGCGACGCAGACGGCCGTCGACATTCCGGACGTCTCCGTCGGCGCGGCCCGACTGCGCATCGAACAGCTTGGCTGGCGCGACACGCTGATCGCCGCCGCGTTCGCGACTCCCGGCACGCGCATCACCAACTTGGGCCCCTCGCCCCTGGAGTACGAGGTGCGCGGTCCCTTCAGCCCCTGGAGCGAGGTCGAGCGGCTGCCGTCCGGCCAAACGCGCGAGTACGACGTCCCCTACGCGCTCACCTTCCGCCGCCGCGACCAGCGCAGCGAACCGCCCCTCACGCTCCCGCTCGGCTCGCACACCGAATTCGAGCACGGCGTGCGGAAAACCTCCGATTGACGGCCTTCCGCGGCCAGTTCTTCGGTTTCATTACGCCCGGGCATATGCGCCGGCGGACGCCGCCGGTCGGCCGCTCAGCCCCGCCGCCAGGCATTCGCGGATGGCCTCCGCGGCCCGCAGCACACCGGTGCGGTCGACGTCCAGATGCGTGCAGGCGCGCAGCCGCTGCGGACCTCCCGCAGGGTTGATCCGGACCCCCCGCTCCCGGAGCGCCGCCGAGAGTTGCGCCGCGGTACCGAACGCCGCGTCAAGTTCGAAGAAGACGAGGTTCGTCTCGACGTCATCGACGGCGACGTGAATTCCGTCAATGTCGGCGATGGTCTCGGCGAAAACCCGCGCGTTCTGGTGGTCGATCGCCAGGCGGTCGATGTTGTGGTCGAGCGCGTACAGACAGGCTGCCGCAGGAATGCCCGCCTGCCGCAGCGCTCCGCCGAACAGCTTCCGCGCCCGCCGCGCCCGCACGATCTCCGTTTTTGAGCCGACGAGGATCGAGCCCATCGGGCAGCCCAGCCCCTTGGAGAAACAGATGGAGACAGTGTCAAAGTGCCGGGCGACGTCGCGCGCCGCATAACACCGCGCGACACAAGCGTTGAACAACCGCGCCCCGTCCAGGTGCGTTTTGAATCCGTGTTCGCGCGCCCACGCGCCCACGCGTGCAATCTGCTCCAGCGGATACGTTCGCCCGCCGCCGAGGTTGGTCGAGTTCTCCAGACAGACCAGCCGCGTCGGCGAGAAATGCTGATTCCCGGGACGGAGCGCCGCATCGAGAATTTCGACGTCGATCAGTCCCCCCTCACCCGGCACACGGCGGACGCTGACGCCGCTCAAAACGGCGGGCGCGCCCGCTTCGTAATTGGCGATATGCCCCGTCTCATCGATCAGCAGTTCATCGCCGGCCGTGCAGTGCGTCCAGACCCCCATCTGGTTGGACTGCGTCCCGGAGCAGGCGAAGACCGCCGCTTCCTTCCCCAGCAGGTCGGCCATCCGCGCTTCCAACGAGTTGACAGTGGGGTCTTCACCGACCATGTCATCTCCCACGTCGGCGGCGGCGATGGCCTGCCGCATGCCGGGGGAGGGTTTGGTGTAGGTGTCGCTGCGGAGTTCGACGATGGAGTCGGGCATATTGCGCATCTTGAGTTCAGACTTCTTGTGGTCCACTCTACAGTCCGGCGACACGACGGGCAAATCGCGCCGCCACGCCTTGCTTTACCGCAAGTCGCCCGGCTGCCTACGATGGGCACATGCCCCTCAAGATCCCCACGATTGATTGCACCCGAGAGAGCTCCGCGGCCCTGATCGCCGCACTGCGCGAAAAGCTCTCCCCGCGGGGCGACGTCGTCTCAGAATCCGGCCGGCAGCGGACGATCGAACTGTTCGGCCAGCCGCTCACTCCGCAGCAGGTCGTGGAACGGATCTGCGCCGACGTGCGGCACAACGGGCTTGCGGCGCTACTCGACTACACAAAAAGGCTCGACCGCAAGGACCTCACCGCCGCGGACCTGCGCGTTTCGCCCGACGAATTCGCTGCTGCACACCGCGCGGCCGACCCGGCGTATCTGGACGCCCTCCGCCGCATTCGGGCAAACATCGTCGAATTCCAGCGGGCGTGCCTGACCGAAGACGTCGCCATTGTCCGGCACGACGGACCGGCCCGCATCGAACTGCGTCAGCGTTATCTGCCGCTCCGCCGTGTCGGCATCTGCGTTCCCGGCGGAGCGGCGGCGTATCCGTCGACGCTGCTGATGACGGCCGTCCCGGCGCAGACGGCCGGCGTCCGGGAAATCGCCGTCGTCGTCCCCCCGACTCAATTCGGCGGGTACAACACCGACCTGCTGGCCGCCTGCCACGAACTCGGCATCACGGAGGTTTACCGCGTTGGCGGCGCACAGGCCGTGGCCGCGCTCGCATACGGCGCCCAAGGGATTCCGCGCGTCGACAAAATCGTCGGTCCCGGAAATCTGTTCGTCGCACTGGCCAAGCGACATGTGTTCGGGGAGGTGGACATCGACAGCATCGCCGGCCCCAGCGAAGTCGTGTTGCTGGCCGACGAGACCGCCCGCGCCGACTACATCGCCAGCGACCTGATCTCACAGGCCGAGCACAGCCCCGGTTCCGGCGTGCTGATCACCTGGCATGCGCCGCTGATCGACGCTGTGCGGCAGGCACTCGACAACCAGCTCGCGCGACTGGAGCGGGGTGACCTGGCGCGGCAGTCGCTCGAAGACTACGGTGCCTTGATCCTTGCCCGCGACTCCGAAGAAGCTGCGCGCCTGGCCGATGACCTCGCTCCCGAGCACCTGCACATCTCGACTGCGAACCCCGAGGCGATGCTGGGGAAGATCCAGAACGCCGGCGCGATTTTTCTGGGACACGACACGCCGGTCGCGCTGGGGGACTACGTTGCCGGCCCGAGCCACGTGCTGCCCACCGGCGGCACGGCGCGGTTCGCGAACGGTTTGTGCGCGACGGACTTTCTCAAAAGGTCGTCGGTCATCGCCTACAATCGGGATGGATTGGCGAAAGACGCGGACCTGGTGCGGCTGATGGCGGACAAGGAGGGGCTGACGGCCCACCGGGCGAGCATCGACATCCGGCTGACCTGAGGCCGCAGCCCTGGAATCGGGGCGAACCTCGCAAAACCCGGTTCCCATGAGTCGGACGCTCGGCCACACTGGAGGGACGAAACTCGCGTGGCCGTATACTCCCGTTGTGCTCCTTGCCAGCATGATCCGTCCCATTCTCGCCCCCCAGGCCGAATTTCGACGCATCGACCGGCTGGTGGCGATTGCCGGCTACTTTAACGTCCATGGATATCGCCGGCCGCGTGAAAACTACGCACGATTCCGTCGCGGGCTGGACGGCAGCGGAGTCGAACTCTGGATGGCGGAACTGGCGTTTGACGACGCTGCTTTCGAGATCGAGGACGCCCGGCTGCACGTGCGGGGAGGCGAACGGCACGTGCTGTGGCAGCGGGAGCGGCTGGCCAACCTGCTGATTCAGCAACTGCCGTCCGACGTCGACGCGGTCGCGTGGATCGATGCCGACGTCCTGTTCGAGAATCCGCACTGGCTGGACGAAACGCGGACTGCACTGGAGCGATTTCACGTCGTGCAGTTATTCGAGTGGGCCCGCGACGTGCAGGCGGATGGAGCACCGGGACGGCGACGCCCGTCGTTCGGCTATGCCTACGCGATCGGCCATCCTCAATTCTGCAATCTCAATTTCACGCGCCCCGGCCTCGCCTGGGCCGCCCGCGCGGACTGGTTACGGCGATTCGGACTGCTCGACACGAGCATCGTGGGGGGCAACGACACCCTGATGCTGCCCGCCTTCACGACCCCTCCGGTTCCGCTGATGCGCAAGCACGTGAATCACGAATGGCTGGAGACGTACCGGACGTGGTCAGCACCCGTCTCCAGTGCAATCGGCGGCGCCCTGGGGTACGTGCCCGGCGGGATCATGCACCTGTACCATGGCAGGCGGGAGAACCGGTTCTACGCCGAACGCTCGAAATGGACCGCCGATTCGCATTTCGACCCGCGGACGGACCTGGAACTTGATCCGCAAGGGCTGTGGCAGTGGACGGAGCATGCAGTGATGCACAAACCGGAGATGGTGCGCCTCGTGCGCGACTACTTCCGCAAGCGGCGGGACGACGATTGAAAGCGTTCGTACAAGCTGGCAACATGCTGCCACGCGAGGGACGGACGATGAACAGCAACACGGAGAGGATTCGCCCCGCCACTCCCGCGGACGCCGCGATGCTGACCGAATTCAGCCTGCGGTCCAAAGCCGTCTGGAATTACCCGCCGGACTGGATGGAATCGTTCCGGCCCGAATTGACGCTCACGCCCGAGCGGCTGGCGACGATTCCCGCCTTCGTCCTGGAAGTCGACGGACTGGCCGTCGGCTACTACTCGCTGCTGCCGCGGAGCGCCAACGAAGTGGAACTGTGGCACCTGTTCGTGCGTCCCGAAACCCTGCGCCGGGGTTACGGTTCACGGTTGTTCGCGCACGCGATGTCCACGGCCGCGCACCTGGATTATCGCCGCGTCGTCATTCAAAGCGACCCGAACGCGGCGGGATTCTACGAGCGGCAGGGAGCACGCAAAGTGAGCGACATTCCATCGTGCATCCCGAACCGGACGATTCCGCTGTTCGAGTTTATCCCGCCGACTGGCGCCGCGCCCGTTTAGCCGCGTCCCAGCGGGACGCGCGTCTGTCATGGCGTCTCCATCAATCGCGCCTTGTCCGAAATGTCCTTCCGGCACCAGGCACCGTCCCAGCGGATGCATTTCACCGCCTCGTACGCCTTCCGTTTGGCATCCGCGATGTCGTTGCCGAGCGCCGTGACCCCCAGCACGCGGCCGCCGTCGGTGACGATCTGGTTGCCGAGTTTTGCCGTGCCGGCGTGAAACACTTTCGTGTCGGGCAGCCGGGCCGCGTCGTCCAGCCCGCGGATCGGTTGCCCCTTGCTGTATTTGCCCGGATACCCTTCCGCCGCCATCACGACGCAGACGGCCGGACGTTCGTCCCATTCGAGGTGGGCGAAATCACGCAGCTTCCCCTCGGTGGCCGCCCACAGCACGTCAAACAGGTCGGTCTTCAGCCGCATCAGCACCGGTTGCGCTTCGGGGTCGCCGAACCGCACATTGAATTCCAGCACTTTCGGCCCCTGCGCCGTCAGCATGAGGCCGGCGTACAGGATCCCCTGAAACTCGGTCCCCTGCTTGCGCATGCCGTGGACCGTCGGGATCAGTACCTTCTGAATGACGTCGTCCATGACCTCGGGCGTTGCGATCGGTGTCGGGCTGTAGGCTCCCATACCGCCGGTGTTGGGGCCCTTGTCGCCGTCCCAGGCCGCCTTGTGGTCCTGGGCCGACTCCAGCGTGACGATTGTCCGCCCATCGACGACCGCCAGCACGCTGAGTTCCTGGCCGGCGAGCCGCTCTTCGATCACGATGCGGTCTGCTGCCGCGCCGAACTCGCGCTCGACCATCATGCGGTGGATCGCCGCGACCGCTTCGTCGCGCGTGTCGCAGACGACGACCCCTTTGCCGGCGCACAGACCGTCGGCCTTCACCACGACGGCGTTGTCCTCCCGTTCGTCCAACGAGCGGACGGCGTCGTCAGGATCGCTGAAGACGCGAAAATCAGCCGTCGGCACGTTGGCCTGGCGCATCACCTGCTTGGCGTAGACCTTGCTCCCTTCGAGCTGCGCCGCGGCCTTAGTGGGACCGAAGACCCGCAGCCCGGCCGCCTGGAAGGCGTCGACAAGTCCTGCCGTCAGCGGCGCTTCGGGTCCCACGACGGTCAGGTCGATCTTCTCGGTCTGGGCGAACTTGATCAGCCGCTTCGTGTCCGACGAGTTGAGATCAACGTTGACGGCGTCGAGCGCAGTCCCGGCATTGCCGGGCGCGCAGAACACCTTCGACACTTTGGGAGATTGCGACAATTTCCAGGCGAGGGCGTGCTCCCGCCCCCCCTGGCCGACAATGAGCACCTGCATCGTATTTTCACTCCGCGCCGAAACAGCGGCGGCGAGTCGTTCTGGCGAGATATCCCGGCCCGGCCACGGGAAGTATAGCAGTGGCGTCGGGGAATGACGAATGTCGAAAGTCAAATGACGAACCGCATTCGTCAGCGATTGCGGACGCGGAGCGACGATCGCTATAGTCGCGGATTCCACTGGAGCACAACGATTTTCAGGAGACCGGGACGTGTTTGAGACGGTGGCGGTGGTCGGCGCGACAGGGGCCGTGGGTCGCATCATGCGCCAATTGCTGGAAGAGCGAAGTTTCCCTGCAAAGCGGTTCCGCTTTCTCGCCTCCGCCCGCAGCGCCGGCACGACGCTGACGTTCAAGGGCAAGCCACACATTGTCGAGGAACTGCGGAAGGACGCGTTCGCGAATACGGACCTGGTGATTGCTTCGACTCCGGACGACATCGCGGCCGAGTTCCTCCCCGCCGCCGTCGACGCCGGTGCCACGGTGATCGACGAATCGGGGTACT
>CAZWGW010000024.1:0-20269 GCA_964633565.1 uncultured Planctomycetaceae bacterium | reverse complement strand
GGACGGGGGTCGTCGTCGGGGCGATCCTGATTCTGGGAGCGCTGTGGTAATGAGCGCGTTGCTGTTTCTGACACTGGGAATGCCCGCGGCGACGGGAGTGCTGTTGCTCCTGTTTCGCGATTCCATGGCCGGTCGCACGGCCCGCTGGATCGCGCTGGCCGGCGCGTGCGCGGCGCTGTTTGTGTCGCTGATGCTGGCGCATCAGTATCGGGACGTGATCGGCGGCACCGAGGCCCGGATCAGCGATTCCGGCTCTCCCGTTCATCCCCGCGTGGAGTTTCGTTATCCGTGGCTCGCATCCAGCATGGGGGATGCCGCAACGGGAACAAATCCACTCAAGCTGGAACTGCATTTCGGACTCGACGGCATCAGCGTGGCGCTGATCGTCCTGACCACCGTGCTCACCGTGTCGTGCGTGCTGATTTCGTGGGAGTCGATCCGGGAGCGCGAGGCGGAGTTCTTCACCGCCATGCTCGTGCTGGAAACGGGCCTCGTCGGCGTGTTCTGCGCCTTCGACCTCGTGTTGTTCTATGTGTTTTTCGAGTTCACGCTGATCCCGCTGTTCTTCCTGATTGCGATCTGGGGTGGACCGCAGCGGCGGTATGCGGCGGTCAAGTTCTTCCTGTACACGCTGGCCGGCAGCATGATCACGCTGATCGGGCTGGTGTCGCTGGTACTGACCGTCAGTGGCCAGGGTCTGAGTACACCCTGTTCCATTCCTGCGCTGGCCGCGTGGCTGCAGGCGCATCCGCTGCCGGCTCAGACACAGACGATCCTCTTTCTCGCGCTGGCCGCCGGGTTTCTGGTGAAGGTGCCGGTATTTCCGTTTCATACCTGGTTGCCGCTGGCGCACGTCGAGGCGCCGACGGCCGGCAGCGTGCTGCTGGCCGGCGTGCTGCTGAAACTCGGAACATACGGCTTCCTGCGGCTGTGCCTGCCGTTCTTCCCCGCCGCCTGCCAGACCGTGGGCCTGCCACTGATCGGCGTGTTGTCGGTGATCGGCATCATTTACGGCTCTCTGTGCGCTCTGGCGCAGCGCGACATCAAGAAGCTGGTCGCCTACAGCAGCGTTGCGCACCTCGGCTTCTGCATGCTGGGGCTGTTTGCGCTGAACGCAGAGGGGATCACCGGCAGTGTGCTGCAGATGATCAACCACGGCCTCTCGACCGGGGCGCTGTTCCTCCTGGTGGGGATGATCTACGAACGCTACCACACGCGGCAGCTCGATGACCTGGGGGGGCTGGCAACGCGATTGCCGCTGCTGGCGTGCGGGCTCGTGTTCATCTCGATGTCGAGCATCGGACTGCCGGGGCTGAACGGCTTCATCGGCGAAGTGCTGTCGCTGGCGGGGATGTTCCAGCGGCATCCGCTGTACGCCGTGCTGGGCGCGACGGGCGTGGTATTGGGGGCGTGGTACCTGCTGTCGATGCTGCAGCACGCCTTCTTCGGGCCGCTGAAGGAACCACAGCACGGTGAGGAGCATGTCACGGACATCAACCTGCGTGAACTGCTTGCTCTCGGGCCGATCGCCGTCCTGTGTCTGTGGATCGGTGTCCATCCGGCGCAGGTGCTGGAACTGTTCAAGCCGGAGGTGGTTGCAGTTGTTTCCGTGTATGTAACGACGGCGTCAACAGACGCAGGTACCGCAGCCGACGACACACGATCAGACGACCGTTTAGCCGCGACCCGCAGGGGAGCGTTTTGAGGAGTTGACGTTTGAACGGGGCGATTGACCAGATCAACCAGGCAGCAGCGCTCGTGGTCCCGGAGATCATCCTCCTGGCGACGGTGTGCGTCATGTTCCTGGCGGGGCCGTTCCTGGTGACCGATTCGGGCCGCGCGGCCGCCGGACTGCGACACCGCTGGGGGACGCTGTCACTGCTGGCGCTCGGCGCGGCATGGCTCTGCTGGTGGCAATCGTCGCCGCAGCCGGCGGGGAATGGGCCGTTCCGTGCGGATGAACTGCTGTGGTTCACGCGGGGACTCACGCTGACGATCGGCGCGGTACTGACGCTCGTGCTCTGGAACCAGATCGACGACGGCCACGCCGCCGAGGCGCACGCCTGCCTGCTCACGATCCTGGCCGGGACCAACCTCGCGGCGGCCGCGAATGACCTCGTCGCGCTGTTTCTGGCGTTGGAACTCGTGAGCATCCCGACGTACGTCCTGCTCTATCTCCCGCGGCGCGACCGGCGGATGCGCGAAGCGACGATCAAGTACTTTCTGCTCAGCATTTTCTCGTCGGCACTCGTGCTGTACGGGATGAGCTGGCTGTTCGGCGCGGCGGGGACCACGAACCTGGCGGGGATCGCCGATGCGGCGGCCGCGGGCAGGGTGTCGATGAACTCGGGGCTCGTGCGGATCGCCGTCATCCTGATGCTGGCCGGGCTGGGATTCCGGATCACGGCCGTGCCGTTCCACTTTTACGCCCCGGACGTATTCCAGGGCTCGACCGCCAGCGCCGCGGCGATGCTGTCATTCGTGCCGAAGGTCGTCGGTTTTGTCGCGTTGCTGCGGCTGATCCCGTTGGCGGCCGGCATCGGCACGCTGCACGAGTGGGCGCCGACCGCCAGTGTGCGGCTGCTGCTGGCGCTGCTCGCCGTGCTGACGATGTTCGGCGGCAACCTGCTGGCGCTGCGGCAGACGCACCTGCACCGGCTGCTGGCGTATTCGAGCGTGGCGCATGCCGGATACATGCTGGTCGGGTTTACCGTCGGCGACCACGGAACGGTCGGCGGCGTCAGCGCGCTCCTGTTCTACCTGGGGACGTACGGGCTGATGACGATCGGCGTCTTTGCGCTGCTCTCCGCCGTGGGCAACGGCGTGCATTCGGCACAGACCGATGCCGACATTTCGGGACTGAGCCGAACGCGGCCGGTGGCGGCGCTGTGCCTGGCGGTGTGCCTGTTCAGCCTGACGGGGCTGCCGCCGACAGCCGGCTTTCTGGGGAAGTTGAACCTGTTCCTGGCGGCCTGGTCGGACGAGACCTGGCTGGGGAGGGGCCTTGCCATCGCGCTCGGCCTGAACGCGGCGATCGCGGCGTGGTATTACCTGCGGCTGATCGCCGTCATGTACCTGCAACCGGCGGAGCGAACGCAGGAAACGAGTTCGGAAACGGCGGCCTGGCTGGCGGGGGCGTGCTGTACGGCCGCGACGGTCGCGCTGTTTGTGGTGCCGCAGTGGCTGTGGGACGCGGCGGTGCGCGCGGCGGGGCAGGGCGCATTTAACCCGTAACCGAAGGCGCGGTGTCAGCGTCGCTTTGCTTGCCTCGCCTTCGGCTACGGGTTAAACGACAAAATTGCAGTCCCGAAACGCTCACTCGGCCACGTCTCCCAGTTCCTTCCGCAGTCGCAGGAGCACTCGCGATTTGGAGACGCGGACCGTCCCCGGGCGCATGTCGAGGTCCGCGCCGACGTCCGCGGCGGCGCGGCCTTCGACGACGACGCCCCAGAAGGCGCGCCACGTGTTCTCGTGAAACTCGCCACGGATACTCTCCAGCGCGCGCAGCAGGACCTGACTGAAAGCGACGTCGTCGGTGGGATCGACGTCCACCAGTTTCCCTTCCGGGTCGAGGACCTGTTGCAGCCGCACGAGTGCGTCCGTGCCGCCGGCCGCCTCCGGTTGCCGGGCGACTCGGCGGAAATGGTCGCGGACCTTGTTGTGCGAAATTGTCAGGAGCCAGCCGCGGAACGTGTCGGAGGGGCGATCCTTCCGGAAGCGATGCAGATTGTTGGAGACCGCCGTGAACACCTCCTGCAGGACGTCGAGGATGTCCTGCTGGCGGACCCCCCAGCGGCGACACCAGGCGGCCACGAGCGGCGCGTAGAGCGTCACCAGCCGCTTCCACGCGGCCGGGTCGGCGTGCCGGGCGTGGTCGAGGAGGCTGCGCGACGTCGAGCCGCCGCGTTCCGCCACGTCGCTCATGGCGTACTCCCCATTCGGCGGCGCTCGGCGACGATCGTCACGAAGACGCTCAACACCAGCAGTACGCCGGCCACGGAACTCATCAGGACGAACGCGCCGCGCAGCCCCTGGCGCGTGTTGTCGATTTCGCGGTCGAGGGGCCGCACGATCTTGAGCACGCCGACGACGTCGCCGACTTTCCAGTCTTTCTTCGGGCTGCGTCCATCGGGGTGGTTGTGGCAGCCGAGGCAACTCTGTTCCATGTGTCGGGCCGAGAAGTACAGCAGCTTGCGCCGGCCGTTCTCCGTGAGGAACCGCACGTACTCGGCCGGCGGCTGAACGTCGGCACGGGCGTTCGCCTCGAGCCAGGTCAGGGCGGCCGTCTCGTACTCGTCCTGCGGCCCCCCCTCCTGCCGATCCGGCCAGGGGTAGCGGCTGAACACACGGACTTCCATTCCCGGGTTGCGGCGGCTGATGCGCTCGCCGAGGTCGATCGCAAACGACGCCGGCAATGGCAGCGCCGGGTGGACCGTGCGGTAGTTTTCGGTGATCGAGACGTTGGTGGAAGTGGGATTGATGTCTTCAATCTCTTCGCTGTAGAAGCGCCAGACTTCGTCGAACATCTTGGTTTCCATCCGCGAACTTTCGAGCGCCGTCTGGCGGACGAAGTACTCGGACAGGCTCGACAGGTGCCAGATCCCCGCAATGGAACCGAGCACTACGGCAGCGAACAGGCTCACCGCCAGCGGATAGCGCCGGCACCAGCGGAGCGACCGCTCGACGTAGCCGATCGGCCGGGCCAGGATCGGTTGCCCTTGGCGGAAGCGCCGCAGATCGTCGGCCAGATCTTTCGCGGCCTGATAACGCCGCGCGGGGGACTTGTTCATCGCCTTGAGGCAGATGACCTCCAGGTCGCGGGGGATGTCGGCGCGTAATCGCCGCAGGGACCGGGGTTCGTCCTCAAGCACCTGCAGCAGGAGCAACCGGCGGTTCCCCTGGAAGGGCCGCTCACCCGTGAGCATCTCGTACAGCACGACGCCGAGGGAATAGATGTCGCTGCGGGCGTCGACTTCGTGCGACGCGCCGCGGGCCTGCTCCGGCGACATATAGGCGGGAGTCCCCATGACGCGGCCGTCGGAGGTCATCGTGACGTCGCCCGTCTGCCGTTTCGCGAGGCCGAAGTCCATCAGGTGCGCCCGTCCGCGCTGATCGAGGATGATGTTCGACGGTTTGATGTCGCGATGGATGACGCCGTGCTCGTGGGCGTAGTGCAGCGCGTCGGCGAGTTCGGCGGCGAAGTCGGCCGCGGTCGCGGGATCGAGCGGACCGTCCTTGAGCCCCTGTTCAAGCGTCGCGCCGTCGATGAATTCGCAGACGAGGTAGCCGACGCCGTCATCGGTCTGGCCGGCCTCGTAGAGGGAGACAATGGCCGGATGCTTGAGCTGCGCGGCGCTGCGGGCCTCGCGGAGGAAGCGCTCGATGTCTTCCTGCGAGGCGAAGCTCCCCGCGCGTTGAACCTTGAGCGCCACGATGCGATCGAGTCGGGGGTCGCGGGCCTTGAAGACGTAGCCGAAGGAGCCGACGCCGAGTTCCGACAGGAGTTCGAAGCGGTCGAGGCAGACCGGACCGGTGGCGAGCCGACGGGCGAGGTCGCGGCCGGCATCCACTGTGAGGCGCGCCGGGGTTGATGCGGTCGCAGCCGTGGCGGCGATGACGGCGGAGGCCCAACGGTCGCCGCTGCCGCTCCCTGCGGGGCCGTCTGATGGCAGGTGCTGGAGTTGGCTGAGCAACGGGTCGGCGGTCGCCGTGGCGACGTCAATTTCGTCCAGTTGCTGCTGGCAGCGGGCGCAGATTTCCAGGTGATCGGCGACCGACTTCCATTCCGCGCCGTCGATCGTGCCCAGCGCGAACGCCGCAAGCGTATCTGCAGTGGGGCAGGAGAGTTCGGGCATGGCGGCGACTCAGTTGTCCAGACGGCTGAGGTCCCGAGGCGCGCCGCGGAGGAGCGCAGCCCTGCCACTATCCTAACGGGACGACGTTACATTCGCCCGCCAATCCGAATTCCACGTCCTATCGCCGGGGTCGGGTCTCCCATTCGCTTCCGAGCGGGCCACTTGTGTAACGCCCTTCCGTTCCTGAGAATGAACTCACAGCGCAGCCGCTCTCCTGTGGAGGCTGTGCGCTTCTCGCCGTCACTTCTCTCACAAAAGGAGTCGCCGCATGGCTGCCAAAACCCGCCGCGAATTCATGAACTGCATCGGTCGCGGGATGCTTGTTGCCGGGCTGGGCTCATCCCTTTCGTACGACATGGGGTTTTCGACGGCCTTTGCGGACGAGGGACCGGACGGACTCTCGTTCGGCGAATATGACGCTCTCGTCGACCTGCTGCAGAGCACTCCCCCGGAGAAACTGCAGCCGATCCTCGTCGACAGGCTGGCCCGCGGCGAGGCGGACCTCAAGCAATTGATGGCGGCCGGGTCACTGGCAAACGCCGAGTGCTTCGGCGGCGAAGACTATGTCGGCTTCCACACGGCGATGGCCATGCTGCCGGCGCTGGACATGTCGCAGATGTTGCCGAAAGACCGCCGGCCGCTGCCGGTGCTGAAGGTGCTGTATCGAAACTCGGGGCAGATCCAGCATTTCGGCGGCGCGTCGAAAAAGGTCCTGCGGCAGTTGCATGCGGCCGAGCATGCCGAAGGGGACGTTGAACTGCAGATCCGCGACGCCTGCCGCGCGGCGGACGTCGAACGGGGGGAAGCGGCGTTCGCCACGCTGGCGAACGCGTCAGCCGATGAGATGTTCAACGCCCTGCAGCCGGCGATGCAGGACGACATCAATGTGCACCGGTTCGTGTTCGCCTACCGCACGCACGGCCTGGCGAAGCTGCTGGGACCGGAGTACGCCTACAACATCCTGCGGCAATGCGTGCGGTTCTGTGTGAACCATGAGCAGGGCCGCATCGACCACAACAATCCCGAATCGCCGATCCGCAAGGTCATGCCGGCACTGTTCGACCAGTACAAGCTGGCCGGCAAGTCGTTCGGCAAACGCGATCCGGGCGACGCCTGGGTCGACGAGACGAGCCGCGCGATCTACAACGGCCCGCCGGAACGGGCGGCCGAAGTCGTTGCGGCGGCGATTGCCGAAGGGGTCGACCGCGAAGTGATCGGCGAGGCGATCTCGCTGGCGTCGAACCTGCTGACGCTGCGGCAGGGGGCCGACCTGTGGCGGAGCCACGGCGACTCGCGCGGCGTGCACTCGTCCGACGCGACGAACGCCTGGCGGAACATGGCCCGCGTCGCCGAGACGCGGCACGCCATCGCCGGGCTGATTGTCGCGGCCTATCGCTCGTCGCGGCACGATCCGTTCCCGACCGCGGCCTATCCGCTCGACGAGCACCGTGCCGCCATTAAGGGGAACGACCCGGAAAGCCTCCTGGCGGAAGCCGAGGATGCCGTGAAGCACAACGATCAGGGTCGCGCGGCGGCGGCGATCCAGATCTACGGCGAACGGGGCTATTCCGTGGAGCCCGTGTTCGACCGGATGCTGACGTACACGATCAGCGAAGACGGCCGGCTGCACGGCGAGAAGTACTTCCACACCGTGCGGGAAGAGTACAAGACGATCCGGCCCGCGTTCCGCTGGCGGCAGATCGTCGGCCTGGCCCGCGTCACCGCGAGCGCCTACGGCTACAACCGCGACGACCAGCACGGCTTCCGGGCGCCCGGCTATGAGGAGGCGTGCAAGCTGCTGGGAGTGACCGTCTGATGGCGGCGGCCACTCGGCCGCGTAACGACCAATGGTGACCGAACGGCCCGGCGACTGCGGAGCAGGAGCCGGGCCGTTTCGCGCGCGCCCAGGATTCCGGAACCATGCCGCGTCTGCATACAATCCCGGCGTCGTTGCGGACCGTCTGTTTGCCGGGAGACCAGCGCCATGACGCGGGATGCCGTTCGGGTCACTGCCCTCGTTACTTCCGTTGCCGCGGCATTGACCCTGACGCCGTCGTCCCGCGCCGATGAATCCGATCTCCCCGTCCTGCACGTGAAGTCGACTGAGGACTTCGAGGTCACCGGCGACGGCAGCGCGGAGGCGTGGAAGTCCGTGGAGTGGACACCGCTGAATCGGCGGCCCGGTGGAACGCAGGACTACGTCACGCGGGTCAAGATGCTCTATTCGGCGAAGGGGATCTATGTGCTGTTCGACGGTACGGACACGTCGCTCACGGCGACGATGACGGAGGACTTTGCCAACCTCTGGATGGAAGACGTGTATGAGGTGTTTCTCTGGCCGGACGAGCGGCAGCCGGTGTATTTCGAGTATGAAATTTCGCCGCTCGGATACGAACTGCCGATCCTGGTGCCGAACTTCGGCGGCCAGTTCCTCGGCTGGCGGCCGTGGCATTACGAGGGGGAGCGCAAGACGCGGAAGGCGGTCAAGATCGTCGGCGGCGAACCGAAGTCGGGCGCTGCGATCGAGGGCTGGCGGGCGGAAGTGTTCTTCCCGTATGACCTGTTGCGGCCGCTGCAGAACGTCCCGCCAGGAGCCGGCACGCGCTGGCGGGCGAATTTCTACCGGATGGACTATGACGGTGGCACGGCCGCGGCGTGGGACTGGGTGCGGGTGGGGCCGAGCTTTCACGAGTATGAGAAGTTCGGGACGGTGGTATTTGAGTGACCGGTGGTTTGGTGTTTGGTCGTTTGGTGTTTGGTGTGTCGCCATCGGAAGCATCAGGAACAGCGCATGCACAGGCAGTTGGTCGCGTTGGCAGTCGTTTTGAACTGCGTCAGACTCGCAGGCGCTCAGGAGCCGGCGGAAGACATCAAGGACCTGAAGCTCCGCGACTGGCAGCCGAAGTCGATGATGGTCACGAAGGTGACGCAGGTCAGCCTGCCGAAGTTTCCGGCGATCGACGTACACAATCACCTCGGCGGCGGCGCGAAAACACTCACGCCGGAGCGCGTCAGGGAATATCTCCAGGCGATGGACGATGCCGGCGTCGAAACGGTCGTCAACCTCGACGGCGGCTGGGATGAACGGCTTAAGGAGACGCTCGTCGCGCTCGACGACGCCTATCCCCAACGGTTCCAGACGTACGCACTGATCGATTTCAGCGGCATCGACGATCCGGGCTGGAGCGACCGGGAAACGAAACGGCTGCGGGCGGGCTTCGAGGCAGGGGCGAAGGGGCTCAAGTTTCACAAGAGCCTGGGGCTCTCGTACCGCTATGCCGACGGCCGCCTGATGCCGGTCGACGACCCGAAGCTCGATCCGATCTGGGCCGTATGCGGCGAACTCAAGCGGCCCGTGATGATCCACACCTCCGACCCGGCGGCGTTCTTCACACCGCTCGACAAGAACAACGAACGGTGGCACGAACTCAACGAGCACCCCAACTGGCTGTTCTTCGGCGAGAAATTTCCGTCACGTGCGGAACTGCACGCGCAGCGGAACCGGGCGATCGAGCGGCACCCCGAGACGACGTTCATCTGCGCGCACTTCGGCAACAACCCGGAGGACCTGAACACCGTGGGGCAGTGGCTGGACAAGTATCCCAACATGATGATCGACATCGACGCCCGGATCTCGGAACTGGGGCGGCAGCCATACAGCGCGCGGCGGTTCCTGATCAAGTACCAGAACCGGATCATGTTCGGCACCGACACGACGCCGCGGGCGGATGCGTATCGCACGTATTACCGGTTCCTCGAGACCGACGATGAATACTGGGACCCGGCGCAGGGGCACCACCGGCAGGGGTTCTGGATGATTTACGGGATCTTTCTGCCGGACGACGTGCTGGAGAAGATCTATCGGACAAATGCACAGCGGGTGCTGTTCGGGCTGAAAGGGTGACAGAGCTATACGTCATTTTTGTAGCGCCGTGGCTGGGGTCGATCTGCCGTGACAGCGTGCTGATTTACGATCGACATCCCCGGCAGATCGCCCCCAGTGGAGTGAGACGCGCGACCCGCTGGGGGCGATCTGCCGGGAATGCCGTAACCCAATTGACGCCTTGTTGCGGCAGATCGACCCCAGCCACCTCTGCGCAACTCGTTAGATTCTGGCATCTTGCAGAATTTATGGGAATTCTGCGACGCGCCGCCGCGTCTGAGCGCACATCTCTCTCTGGACATTAACCACGCAGGACGTCCCGGGACACACCGTGTCCGAACCAGATACCGATGCCCACCTGCTCCGTGGCCTGCGGAGCGGCGACCGAGCGGCGTTCGACTCGCTGTTTGTCACCTACAGCGAGCGGGTCTGGCGGTACGTCGCGCGGCTGATCGGCCCGCGGCGCGACTGTGTGGCCGACGTCGTGCAGGAGACGTTCCTGCAGATCGCGCGATCAGTCCACCAGTTCGACGACGGGCGGGGCGGCCTGTGGAACTGGATCTGCGGCATCGCCCACAACCGGACGATGGTGTGGTGGCGCTCGCAGCGACGGCATGACGCCGGGCTGGCCGACGAGCGGATTCACGCCGAACGGAACGGCCGATTGCAGCGCTGGTTCGACGAAGGACAGTCCGTCGACGAACTGGTCGCAGACCTGGAGACGGCGGCCGAAGTGCGGCAGGTGCTGGCGGAACTGCCGGCCGACTATGCCGTCTGCCTTGTGGCGAAATACATGGACGACCGGTCGGCGGCCGAGATCGCCGCTGACTCCGGTGATTCGGTGGAGGCGGTCCGGTCGCGGCTGACCCGGGCTCGCGAAGCATTTCGAGACAGATTTTCACGAAGGATGCGCACGGAAAGTCGTTCCGTCACTCCGTGACGCGGACCAGAAACCGGACGATCGTCATGTCCGTACCACGATTCCAGAACACGTCTGACGACGATCCGCGACTGCAGAAGCTGCTGCAATCGCTGGAGAGCGATGCTGCGCCGGTTGATCCGGCGGCGCTGGAGTCGATCCGCAGCGTGGCCGGCGATGCGTTCGAAGCGGCAGCCGCAGAGAAGAGTTCACCACGAAGACACGAAGGGCACGAAGGGCAGGGGACGGAAGTCATCGATGGGGCACGGAGCGGAGTTATTCGGCCCTCGACTCTCGACCCTAAACCCTCGACCCACTTACGGGAGAGACGTTCGATGTTTCTTGTCGCACGCTACGCCGCCGTCTGCGCGGCCGCCTGTGTCGGACTGGTCATGTGGTTCGCCGGCTGGTTCGGCGGCGGACCGGCCGAGGCCGCGACGTTCGGCGAGGTGCTCCGCAAGCTGGAAGCCGCCTCGGTCTGGCACTTCGAGTTCCGGCAAGGGGAGAGCGAATCACAGGTCTGGGTGCGGCAACCGGGCCAGGTCCGCTGGCAGGACGCGCCGTCGCGGTATCGCATCGCGCAGGGATCGCGGTTGTGGCGCGTCGACGAAGAGGCCAATCAGGCGACCGCCGAAGATTCACCCTGGTTCACCAGGGCCGGTGAAGGGGTCGATCTGTTTGCGCTCATTGGACTGGATGACGTCAATCGCACGGAACTGGTCGGCCAGAGACCAGCGGGCAGGGAAGACTACGACGGCAAGCCGTGTCGCGTGTATCGATTCGACATTCCACAGGACGAGACGACGCTGCAGTTGTCGGCGTATGCAGATGCACAGACGGATCAATTGCTGGGGCTGATCGTTACGGACGCCCGGGAGAAGCAACCTGCGCGGCCGCGTTCGGAATTGCGGCTGATTGCGGTCGGCGAACCCGTCGACGAGTCGCTGTTCGTCGTGGCGAAGACACTGACCGAGGACGGCCGGATCGGCAAGGTGCTCGACGCCCAGGGGATCGTCTCGCTGAAGCCGGTGATGAACCGCCGCTGGACTCCCGTCACGCGGCAGGTGCTGCTGAAGCCGGGGGACTGGGTGCGGACCGACGTCCGCGGGGCCAATGCGACGCGGGCGGCGCTGACGACGTCGGTGCAGTTGACGGTCGGCCCGGCATCGCTGGTGGAGTTCATTTCGCCTCACGAGGCGCGGCTGCACCAGGGGGAGGTGCAATTGGATGTTGCCGCCGCGCTGGAAGAGCCGTTCCGGCTGCTCGGGCCGCGCGAGGCGAGCGTGGAGGTGTCGGCGGCCGGCAAGCAGATCATCCGCGTGGCGCGGGACGAGTCGCTGGCGAAGGTGGACCAGCCGCCGCTCTGGCTGCAGGGGTTTGAAGGAACCACGACGAACGAATCGCTGGGTGAACTGATTGTCCTTGTCGACAATCGCAACGTCTCGCTGTCGGTCGGTTATCACCATGTTTCCGTAGAAGTCCGCGACCAGATTGCGCGGACGACGATCGAAGAATCGTTCGTCAATCACACCGACATCCGGCTGGAAGGGATCTTCCACTTCCCGCTGCCGCAGGACGCGTCGATCAGCGGCTTCGGGATGTGGATCGGCAATGAACTGGTGGAAGCGGACGTCGTCGAGAAACAGCGGGCGCGGGAGATCTACGAGCAGATCCTGCGGGAGAAGCGCGATCCGGGCCTCTTGGAATGGACCGGGGGCAACATCTTCAAGGCCCGGGTGTTCCCGATCGAAGCCCATTCGGAAAAGCGGATCAAGATCGTCTACACACAGGTGCTGCCGCTGCGGGGGAACAAGTACCGCTACTCCTACGGTCTGAACAGCGAGCTGCTCAAGACGACGCCGCTGCGGGAGCTGTCGCTCGACGTGCTGGTGAACTCCGCGTTGCCGCTCAAGGGGGTGGAGTGCCCGACGCACAGCGTGCGGCAGGAGATGACGGCTCACTCGGCGCACGTCGAGTTCACCGCGCAGGAGTACGCGCCGGAGCGCGACTTCGAGGTGGTGTTTGAACTCGACCGCCAGCAGTCGGACGTCGTTGTGATTCCGCACCGCCGCGGCGAGGACGGGTACTTCCTGATCCAGCTCATGCCGCCGGGACCGGAAGGAAACTTCCAGCGGGAGGTACTGCCGGACGGGCAGCCGCTCGACCTTGTGCTGTTGTGTGACACATCGGCGTCGATGGACTCCACGAAGCGGCAGCAGCAGTCCGAATTCGTGGCGGCGCTGCTGGCGTCGCTGGCGGACCAGGACCGGTTCCGGCTGGCGTGCTGCGACGTGTCGACGGTGTGGGGCGTTGCCGAACCGACGGCCGCCAACGAAGAGTCGCGCGCTACGGCGGCGAAGTTTCTCGGCGACCGGCGTTCGCTCGGCTGGACCGATCTCGACCAGGCGTTTGCGGCCGTCAAGGAGAAACTCGGCCCGAAGACGCAGGTCGTCTACATCGGCGACGGCATCGTCTCCACGGGCGACGCCGATCCCGCGGCGTTCGTCAATCGGCTGAAGCGGTTGTTCGGCTCGACCGTCGACCCTCAACCGTCGAACGGCGACCGTCCGGCGTTCCATGCTGTCACCGTGGGGAACAGCTACGAGTCGGTTGCGCTGAAAGGGATCGGCTCGCTGGGAGGCGGCTCGATGCGCGCCATTTCGGGCGAACAGACGCCGCCGATGGTAGCGCTGGAACTGCTCAACGAGCTGGCCCAGCCGGGGCTGCGCGACATCAACCTCGAGTTTCGCGGCCTGAAGGTCGCGGCCGTCTATCCGGAAACGCTGCCGAATGTGCAGGCCGGGACGCAGCAGATCATCGTCGGCCGGTATCTGCCTCAGGGGAAAGACCAGTCGGGGGAGGTCGTCGTCACTGGTCGTTTGAACGGCGAGCCGGTGCGCTATGCGGCCCAGGTGACGCTGGCGGATGCGGAGGCCGGCAACTCGTTCATCCCGCGGCTGTGGGCGCGGGCGCACCTCGACCATCTGCTGGCGCAGGGACAGAGCCCGTTCATCCGGGACGAGATCATCGGCCTGTCGGAAGAGTTCCACATCATCACGCCGTACACGTCGCTGCTCGTGCTGGAGAGCGACGCCGACCGGGAACGCTTTGGCGTCAAGCGACGGTACGAGATGCGCGACGGTGAGAGGTTTTTTGCCGAGGGGCGCGACAACGCAACGTACGAACTCGTGCAGCAGCAGATGCGCCGCGCGGGGGACTGGCGGATCGGGCTGAGGCGGCAGGTCCTGCGCGAACTGGCACGGCTGGGGCGCGACGCGGAGGCGTTTGTGCAACTGCAGCAGATTCCGCAGATCTGGGACGTCGAAGAGCGGCTGGGCACGAGCATTTACTCGCTGGGAGACCTGGTGTCGCCGGCGTCCGGCCCAATGAACATGAGCGGTGCGCGGACATTGGGCACGGGTTGGAATCTGCCGTCGGGGGGCGCGAACTGGTACGGCAACGGCCGCCTGAGCGGTCTCGGCGGGTTCGGCGGCGGCGGGTTCGGCGGAGGAGAGGCGGGCGACGTGTCCCGGTTTCTCGGGGCGTTTGATGAGAGCGGCATGCCGGAGGAATCGAAGGCCATCAACGAGTTCGCGGAAGCAGACAAGCGCGAGCAATCGTATGCCGGGGCGCCGGACCAGTCGGAACTGGATGACCTCTCGTTGCTCGATCCTTCAGCCTTCAGCCCCGACGGCGCGCAAGTGGCGACGGCAGGGATTCCGATGTTAGTGTCCCCGTACCGCAGTCAGCCGGGATCTGCAGCTTACACTCGCCGCGCCGGCCTCGATCTGTGGGAGGCGAAACTCCGATTGCCCAGTCTCGAAAAGAGACTCAAGCAACGGTCCGACCGGCAGGAATTCGACGGCGAGTGGTTGAGTGGAGGATTCTACGGGCACTCCCGGGAGCCCGATTATCTGCAATGGGTCAATCAGCTCTTCCCGGCGTTGCCTGTCCCGTTCAAGGCGCCGACGAAGCCGTTGCCTGCCGCCGACTGGCCGGCCGACGTGCGGGCGATCACCGACACGCTCTACACGCTCCCCGCGCTGCAGCAGATCGACGGCGGACTGGTGATCGACACGACGACCGATACCCGCGATCCCCGCTGGAACCGCGATACCGGCCGCAGTGAGGCGCTGGAACTGTATTCGCCCAAGGCGTGGCTTAACCGCCCGGCCGGGATTGGGCCGGACCGGATCGTCAATTGGTGCGATGAGCAGGAACGCGGCGTCTTCTCCGCGACCTTCGGGTTCGGGCGGGTCCGCGCTTCCGAACCGGCGGAACTGACGACGAACACCACCGGCGCGAACTACTTCGGCGGCCGGCCGCTGCACGAGATTTATCACAACGCGACGGCCACGATCGTCTCTCAGAACGAAGGCCTGGCGGTCGTCGAGATCCTGTACAGGCAGATGTCGCCACCGCAGGGGATCCGATTAACGATCGACACGGCGCGGCGGATCGTCGTGAAGTCGGAATCACTGCACGACGGGAATGTGCTGTCGACGACGACACAAAGCGACCTCGTGGAGGTTCACGGCCTGTGGTGGGCGACGAAGAGTGTTACGACGGACGCCGACGGCCAGGTTACGATCACCGTCAAGCGGCAGATCGCGGCGCTTTCCACGGACGATTTCCGGCAGCGGATGGACAGTGAACTTTCACCCAGGCCGCAGGTCCTGTTCATCCGGCTGCCGTTTGTGAAGCTCGACGCGGCGAAGCAGAAGGTGGCCGACGGCTCGGCCGGTTTCAACGAGCACCTGGCCGTACTGCTGCATTTCACGCTGTCACAGCAGTGGGACGAGGTGCGGGCGCGGCTGGCATCGATCGAGCAGATCGAGGCGGGCAAGCCGGGGCTGACGTGGCTCAAGGCCGCCATCTGGCCGCAGACGCAGTCGAATGAAGACGTGCGGCAACTGCTGCTGGCCGAGACGCGGCGGCTGGTCGAGAACGGGCGGGACGACGAATGGGCTGTGTTCGAGCGCATCCGCGGCACGCTGTATTCGCTCACCGACTGGAACGAGTTCGGCGACCTGATCCAGATCGCCAAACCAATCTACGACCGGCAACCGGAACTGCTGTTCGGCCCGCTGGCGTGGCAGCGGCAATGGCTGGCGGTGCTGCAGAGCCTGGGCCGCAGCGACGAGGCCATCGCCCTGCTGCGCAGCATGGCGGAAAAGACACCGTGGGAACTCGATCTGCAGACACAATACGCGAACCAGCTTGCCGGCCGCGGCGATTATGAGGCGGCGTACGCCTGGCTCGACTCGGTGCTGGCCCGCGAGACGCGCTTCGAGCCGTGGGAGCACCAGAACGTCTACCAGACGTACGACCAGTTGTTGCGCGGCCAGGCGCGCTTCGACCGGCTGATCGAAGTCATCGAGGGCTGGATGCGCGCCCAGCCATCGGCGAACGGCTCCGAGCCCTACGCGCGATACCTGAGCGCGATCCTGTTCAGCGACGACGTCGACCGCGCGGAAGGCCTGGTGCGGCAATGGGTGGAGGAAGGACGCCGCGACGGCAAGCTCCCCGACGACGTCAAGGCCCGGCTGGAGGCGGCCGTGTCGTACATGCTGGGGCAGACCTACAACCTGTACTGGTACCGCGTCGATGCGCGCTGGCTGCCGCTGCTGAAGGAGACGGCGGCATTCCATATCCGGCAGCCGGAGAGTTTCCAGTTCGCCTCGACCATCATGGGGAACAGCAGCTTCCGCGACTCGGATGAAGCCGACGCCGTGGTCCGCGAGTTGCTGCCGCTGGTCAAGTCCGAAGCGGCGACGCGCGACCCTTCCCAGTTGCACCAGATGGTCAGTTGGCTGCTGTCGGGGCAGGTTGAAATGACAACGGAGGACTGGCAGGCGATCGCCGCGCCGCTGCGCGAGCGGTGGCAGACTGAAACCGACGACAACAGGCGGCACACGCTCGGTGAGGCGCTCGTGTCGATCTACTCGTCGCGGTTCGCCGACACGGAGTATCTGCCATTCCTGCGGACTCGGATCGAAAGCCGCCCGACGGTCTTCCGGGCGCAATACATCAGCGCCCTGTTCGAGGCGCTCCTCGCGCGGAACTGGACGCCGGAGATCGAAGCCGAGGCGTTCGCCCTGTTGCCGCGATTGCAGGAGCCGGGCGAGCCCAAGCTGTGGGAGGTGATCGCAGCCGACGACCACGCGCGGCAGGAATCGCTCATTGCGCAGTTGCTCGCCCAGATCAGCGGCCTGCACCGGCTGGTCGACCGGATGATCGAGGCCCGCACGCAGGCCGAGATGGCGAAGCTGCAGGACACCGGCCATCCCGAGAACCTCACGCGGCAGGAGCTGGCGGCGAAGGAGGCCGAGTTCCGCAAAGCGGCCCGCGAAGGGGTCTGGGCCAGCCTGGGCACGTCCATGGCGACATGGATGATCGTGGACGAAGCGCGGCCCGAGGGCGCGCCGCAGACGATCATCCTGCAGACGCTGGCCGGCTGGGCGCAATTGGAGGCGCTGTTTCTCAACGTCGTCCTGCAGCGAGATCTGGATCAGGTCGCCGCCACGTGCTGGACGCTGCTCGGAGACGCCCCGCCGCACATCGCCGAGCCGCCGGAGCAGGACCGTAAGCCGACTCCCGAACTGGCCACGCCCATCGAATGGACGCGCGAGCTGCTCGACGGCATGCGGCGGCAGCGGGCGCTGGCGACCGTGATGAACCTGGCGGCGCGCCGCTCGGCCACACCGGAGTCCGTCGCGCGGGTCGTCGCCTATCTTGACGCCGGCATCGCCCAGGGTGGCGACGACGAAGCGCTGTGGAAGCATGCGAAGTACACGTTCCTGATCGCCCTCGACCGGCCCGACGATCTCGCGGCAGCGCTCCGCGCGTGGATCGCCGAGGACGAGTTCACCGCCCCGTGGCGCGTGGCGCTGGCGAAACTGCAGGCCGAGCGCGGCGAACTGAAGGAGGCGATCGAACTGCTGGAGGCCGTGAAACAGAAGGACGAACTGGCGCCTGCCGAACTGCGGCTGCTGTCCGACTGGTATCAGGTCGTCGACCGCCGCGCCGACTACGAGCGGGCGCGCGTCGAGGCGCTCAAGGTGATGGAGGAATGGCAACTGCAACAGTTCGTGCAGGGGACGATCTATCAGTGGCAGTCGAGCGAGGGGCCGCGCGGGAACTACGTTGAGGACGACGCGCTGTTCGCCCTCAAGGCGCTGCTGGAGAAGTCAGGCTCGCCGGGGAGTTACCTGGGATCAATGGGCCAACTGTACCGCGTGTCGCGCGACTTCCGCGTGATGCAGATGCTGCCGGACGCCATGCTCGGCCGGACGCCGCAGCAGGCGTATTCGATGCTGCACAACCTGGGTTCCGCGCTGGAGGAGGTGCGGAAGGAGGCGACGTCGGACGAGATCGTCGCGCGGATCGCCGTCGACCGGAACGACGCCAGATCCGCCATCGATCACCGCGCGCTCGACCTGCTGGAGGCGATGGTCGAGCGCCGGGCGGCCGAAGTCCTTAACCAGCCGGGACCACATGCCCAGTCAGCGCTCGCCGCGATGCAGCGGGCGTTCGAACGCGAATGGGCCGACGGCGAACGGCGACAGATGGCCGGCTGGCTGGCGTCGCTGGGAACCATTTCGCATCTGGCGCTGCGCGACGAACAATTGCGGGAACTGCGGGCGCTGGTTGCCGCGACCGAGCCGGGGACGGACGACGGTCTGTGGATGACGTATTATCTGTGCCAGGCGATGTTCAACTACGGCCAGCACGACACGGCCATCGCGCAGATGCAGACGGCCGTCCGCGCCTATGAGCAGTCGCACGCCGCCGGCTGGCCCGAACACGCCAACGAACCGCTGAGCGGTTGCATCGGCTTCCTGGAGCAGCGGCGGAGCTACACGACCGGCGAAGACCTGCTGCGGAAGCACCTGGCCATGCCGCTCAATGGCGGCCAGCGCTACTGGCTCGCCGAGCGGCTGGACGGACTGTACCTCGACGCGCTGCAGAATGACGGGCAGGTGTCGCTCGGCGCCGGCGAGACGCTGTTCAAAAACCTCGCCCGGCACGTGCTCGAGGAATGCAACACGCCCGACGACAACCACCGCACGAACCTGATCTACCGGCTGATCAGCGTGTACCGCACGGCCGCGGACAAGAAGTACCCCACCGCAAAGGCCGACCTGCGGCAGTTCGCGTTCGAAACTCTGCCGGAGATGCTGAAGCTGCAGGACAACAACTACTCCAACCTCATCCAGAACGTCGCCCAGTCGCTGCGCGACGTCATTTCTCCCCGGACGGGCCTGGAGTTCCTCGTGACGCGGATGGAAAACTATCCGCGGCGCTACGAGTATTCCTGGGACCGGCCGTGGAACCAGTTCAGCTACTATCTCGCACAGTGGCTGCACGAGGACCAGCACCCGGGCGACAACAAACCTGTGCGACCGCTCGGCGAACTCGACGGCCGGCTCCTGAAGACCGTGCTGGCCGAACTGCGGCGCGACCTGCTGCAGCGCGAGGCGCAAAACCGGAACATTTATCACGACGACCATTATTACTACTGGAGCGCCCACGCGGCCGATTACCTGCGGGTCGCGGAAGAGGTCTACGCGGAGCGCAGGCACTCCGGCCGGTCGGTGAAGTACATCGCCGAATACGTCTGCTACGGGCTGGAACACCGCAACCGGGCGATCGAGATGCTGTTCGTGGCGATGCGGGACGGCATCCTCGACGACCCGGGCCGGCAGCAGCTCATCACGTATCTGTTCGAAGCGAAACGCCACGCAGAGGCGGTGCCGATCCTCGAGCCGCTGGTCGCGAAGTACCCCGACACGATGTCCTACCGCACGCAGTTGATGGAGGCGTACTTCCACTCGCAGCGGCCGGGGCAGGTGACCGAACTCCTCGCGGCGACCGTGGAGCACTTCCAGAAGGAGGGGCGCTGGACGGAAGGGAACGTCGCGGCGCTGGCGCAGGCGTGTCTCACCTGCCAGCTCTATGCGGACGCAGTAAAGTACTACGATATCGCGATCAAGGACCACCAGCGGACGGCGCCGAACCAGGGGATCGGCGATGGCACGCTCTCCAGCTACTACCAGCAGCTTGCGGCCGCGCACTCGGCGCTGCACCAGACGGCCGAAGCGGTCGACGCGGCCTCTGCGGCCATCGTGAGCTGGGGCGCCGATTTCAACAGCCGGCGGGATGCGCTCCGATCGCTGGAGAATGTCCTTCGCCAGGCGCAGGACCTCGACCAGTACGTAGCGGCGTACGACGAACAGTCGACGAAACAGGACAGCCCGATCCTGCGAAAGGCGATCGGCAACGTCTACAAGGAGCGGAACAACCTCGCGGCCGCTGCGCGGAACTACGAACTGGCGCTCGAACTCGCGCCGGGCGATGCCGAAGTCTACGCCGCGCTGCTGCCGTGCTACGACCAGTTGGAACGGAAAGAGGACGCGGTGGGCCTCGTGCTGGCGCAGATCGACGTCGAGTCGCACAACCTGGCGCTCTACAACGAACTCGCACGGCGGCTGGTCGACGACCCGGCCCGCGCGGAACGGGCAGCGACGTCGATCGTCGAAGCGTCGCCGCTGGAGGCGGAGAATCAGCAGGCGCTGGCCGAACTGCGCGGCACGCAGGACCGCTGGGCGG